>NZ_JAESJL010000010.1:0-261885 GCF_016756945.1 Pseudomonas sp. MWU318 | reverse complement strand
ACGCGGCGTTCTTGCAGACGATCCGAGCCACCTTCGGCCACGCGGCGTTCTTGCAGACGATCAGAACCACCTTCCGCCAAACGGCTTTCAATCAGCTTGTCCGAGCCGCCTTCAGCGACCAGGGTATGAGCGGGTGTTGCTGCAAAAGCGTTGACTGCAAGTACCGAGAAAGCGATGCCGAGGATGGTTTGGCGTTTCATGATCGTGTGCTCCGGGGTGTATTGGGTTGGTATGGAGCCGATGTTACGCCGCGGATTTTTTATGAGAACTTCATTGACGTGATGGTGACTATCGACGCCAGCGATGTGTGCCGCAACTGCTGATCTAGAGCTTCTGTGCCCGAATGCACAGCTCTCCGGTGGCGCGGATCAGGGCCAGATCATGCAGTGCATCGTGGGTCAGACCCTGCCGGGCCTTGGCCAGCCAGACCGGGCAATTCGGGTCGTGGCGATGCGGCGCGAAGTCGGCGTACTGTTGCAGCAGGCGGGTTTGCAGCTCGTCCAGGCGTGGGCGAATCTGCTTCGCCAGATCCGGTCGCGGGGTGTCCGGCGCCGCACCGGCCGCCTGCCATTGCGCGAGCAATCCGTACTGCACCAGTTTGTTCGCCTCCATTTGTGCAGCGATCAATTGGGCCACGTCTTCGGGGTCGAGCTGGTGTTCGGTCGCCAGGGTGCGGGCATTGGTGATGACCTGGGCTTCGCGCGGGCTGTCCTGAATCGGCTTGCCGCTGTCCCATTTGGTCAGCGCCACCAGGTCGCCGATGGTCAGGCGCTCATTCAAGGTTGTCAGCAAGGGACGCAATGATTCGGCGGGGGCAGTGGCTTCGGCGGCGCCAGCAAGGTGGCTGAAAACCACCAGCAGGGAACAGGTCAGGGCATTTCGCAACAGGGTCATGGGCAGGTGCGTTCCACGGAAAATAGTGCCGACATTTAAGCCTTGAGCAGAGGCGATGTCGACCGACTTTAACCCGTCCATCTAGCGTAATATCCATCGCATCTCCCACCCCGAGACGGATCCTCAATGCAAACCCCTGCCACCAGCAAACCCCTCTGGCAAACCTACCTGCTGTTCCTCGCGCCGATGGTGCTGTCCAACTTCCTGCAATCGATGTCGGGCACGGTCAACAGCATCTACATCGGGCAAATGCTCGGTACGCAGGCGCTGGCGGCGGTGTCGGGGATGTTTCCGATCATCTTTTTCTTCATCGCCCTGGTGATTGGCCTGGGCGCGGGCGCCGGGGTGTTGATCGGCCAGGCGTGGGGCGCACGTGAGGCGCACATGGTCAAGGCGATCGCCGGGGCAACGCTGTTGCTGGGGGTGTTGATCGGCTTGCTCGCGGCGGTGTTGGGCAGCGTGTTTGCACGACAGGCCTTGCAAGGGCTGGGGACGCCGGCGGATGTGCTGGACGATGCGGTGGCGTATGCGCACGTGATGATGTGGATTCTGCCGTCGATGCTGGTGTTTGTGCTGTTCACGCAATTGCTGCGCGGGGTCAGCGACACCGTGTCGCCACTGTTGGCGCTGATCGTGTCGACCTCGGTCGGGCTGGCGCTGACCCCGGCGTTGATCCGTGGCTGGTTCGGTTTGCCCCAGCTGGGCATCCAGAGCGCTGCCTTCGCCGGTCTTGCCGGTAACCTGTCGGCAATGGCGTGGCTGGCCTGGCGGCTGATTCGCAAGCACCATCCGCTGGCGCCGGACCGCGAGTTCTTCGCGGCACTGCGGCTGGATGCGGCGATCCTCGGCAAGGTGCTGCGCATCGGCCTGCCGACCGGGGTGCAGATGATCGTGTTGTCGCTGTCAGAGCTGGTGATTCTGGCGCTGGTCAACCAGCACGGCTCGCAGGCGACGGCGGCCTATGGCGCGGTGACGCAGATCGTCAACTACGTGCAGTTTCCGGCGCTGTCGATTGCCATCACCGCGTCGATCCTTGGCGCCCAGGCTATCGGTGCCGGGCAGCTGCAGCGTCTGGGAGCGATCCTGCGCACCGGGCTGTTGATCAACGTGTGCCTCACCGGTGGCCTGATCGTGCTCGGTTACCTGTTGTCGCACTGGTTGCTGGGATTGTTTCTGACCGAAGATTCGACCCGGGCGATGGCTGAGCACTTGCTGCACATCATGCTGTGGAGCCTGCTGGTGTTTGGCTTCCAGGCGATCATCGGCGGCATCATGCGCGCCAGCGGAACGGTGCTGGTGCCAGTCGTTATCGCGATTGTCTGCGTGGTCGGCGTGCAGTTGCCGGCGGCTTACTGGCTGGACGGTCAGTACGGTTTGCAGGGGGTGTGGATGGCGTTTCCGGTGGCATATCTGGGCATGCTGGTGTTGCAGACGCTGTATTACAAACTGGTCTGGCAGCATCAGAAGATCGAGCGGCTGGTCTGACGGGATTAAGACAGGGCCATCCTTTGGGGCGGCCCTTTTTTGTCTCGCTGGCATTGTCGACCAAAGCATCGTAGCTTACCCGCCATAACGATAAGGACGCTTGAGGGTATCGATGGGAGCTTTTCGTCTGTTGCTGGCCGTTCTGGTCGCCGTTTCTCATATGGGCAAAACAGTTGCAGGGTTCAACCCGGGAGTGGTCGCGGTCATCTCCTTTCTGATCATCAGCGGTTTTGTCATGACCTCGCTGATCGAGCGCAACTACAGTGCCCCCGGGAAAATCGGGCTGTTCTACATGGACAGGGCCTTGCGGTTGTACCCGCAGTTCCTGTTCTACTTCGTCCTCTCTTGCACGGTGATCCATTTCCTTCTGCCCGGTACCCCTCAGGCGGCGGAACTGACGCTTAAAACAATCGCCAGCAGCGTGCTAATGCTGCCGCTCGGCTTTTACATGTTCGGAGTGGCGGGAACCGAAATCGTCCCCCCGGCCTGGTCGCTCGGCCTGGAGATGTGTTTCTACCTGGTGATCCCGTTCCTGCTGATTTTCAAGCTGCGGGGCGCTGCATTTGTGCTCTCGGTCGGCATTTTCATGCTGGCGTGTCTGGGTTATCTCAACACCGATATCTACGGTTACCGGTTGCTGCCCGGTGTACTTTTCATCTTCCTGTGCGGCAGTTACCTGTACCGGCCTCAGGCCAAAGGCCTGGCGATCGCCGCCGGTACGGCGGTGCTGGCAGGGTTGCTCTTCGTCGCGATCATGGCAGGGCTGATCGAACGTCGCCCGTTCAACGCGGAGGTGACCCTGGGTATCGCGTTGGGCATCCCTGCGGTGTATCTGCTGACTCGATTCAAATATCACCGGGTTGACGAGTTTCTCGGCAACATCAGTTACGGGGTGTTCCTCAATCACTTTGTGGTGATGTACTTTTTGCGCGGTTTCTGGCCGGTTGCCTACGACGCCCAGATCGTGGTGGCGGTGCTGGTGCTGGCCTTTGCGCTGAGCGGAGTTTCCTACTACTGCGTCGAACGCCCGGCGCTGAAGCTGCGTCATCGCCTGCGTCGCGGGCAGCGGCAGAGCGTTCAAACCCAGCGCGCCGAGACGATTGCCTGAGCCAATTCGGCGGACAGATGACATGGCGCAACCGCCGGTTGTTTGCTTAAGTCAATCGAGGCCTCGAAGGTTTGCCCTGTCCGGAGAATCCAATGCGTGCTCGATTCACCGCTGTGGCACTGTTCACCGGCCTGTGCGTCATGACCTGCGCGCAGGCCGCTGAATACAATCGCGTCAACACTACCGCCAGCAAGATAAGCTTCATTTACAAGCAATTCGGCAATCAGGTTTATGGCACCTTCGGCAAGTTCGACGCGACGCTGCAGTTCGACAGCGACAACCTCGCCAACGCCCACACCACGTTGCACATTGACCTGGCCAGCATCAATGCCGGCAGCGACGACGCCAATACCGAGCTGGTAAAGCCGGCGTGGTTCGATACCCAGCGCTTTCCCGAAGCGGTGTTCGTATCCAGCCGGTTTACCCGCGTGGCAGACAATCAATATCTGGTCGCTGGCCAGCTCACCGTCAAAGGCATCACCCGCGAGGTGCAGGTGCCGGTCGAACTGAAACCGGACAGCGCGATCGGCATTTTCGACGGCGAACTGGTGCTCAAGCGCAACGAATTCGGACTTGGTGCGGGGGAGTGGGCGGACACCGTGGTATCCAACGATATTGCCATCACCTTCAAGGTGGTGGCGCCACAACAGTGACGCCACCGCTGGCAATCAATACGCGCGCCAGTGTCCCGGTGCCCAGCGCCACTCACGTCCATCCCAACGATAGTGACCGGCGACCCAGTGATAACCGGGTGCTGGCATGACCGGCACGACTTCAACTGGTGGCGGCGGTCGATGCGGCCGGACCGGCTCGACGATGCAGCCGGACAGGGTAATCGCCGCCAGTGCGACGACGAGCAAGGCTTTAGCGCTTCTGAACATGGGGTGTTCCTTATAGAAGAAGTGTGCAGGTCAATGGCCAATCAGCGCACCCAGCGCCCTTCAACCCAGAACCAGTTCGGCCCGCGTGCCTGCCAGTGCCCCGGCCGCCAGTGCGCACCATGGCGCACCGGTTGCCAGTGGCCGGGCATCCACACATAACCGCGGCCTTCCCAGCGCCAGTGGCCCTGATCCCAGACATAGCCGGGACGCGCGCCGGGCATCACTTCCATGCGCATCGGCGGTGGGGCTTGCTGAACAATCACCACCTGCTGGGCAAACACTGGCGCGCTGGCCAGCGCCGCCAGCGTCATCGGCACCAGCAGCAGGGTTTTTCGCCATTTGAACAGTGAACGCAAAACGCTCATGACAACTCCTCAAGGCCTGCGTGAAAAAGTGAACGCAGTTGAAGAATTGGACGCCAAATCGGTGAAAGATCCGGTCCGCGCAGGATGAAATTTTCTTCAGGTCAACCACCATCCTCCCTGTAGGAGCTGCCGAAGGCTGCGATCTTTTGGTTTTTTAGACACAAGATCAAAAGATCGCAGCCTGCGGCAGCTCCTACATAAAGCGGGCGTCGGGACGGGGTATGATGTCGCGGTTTTCCGCCGGAGTTCAGCTGTCATGTCACGCATCACCCACTACAAATCCCCATGCCCCGAAAGCGTCAACAGCCAGATTCTGCAACTGGTAGTCGATTACCTCACCGACATCAGCGCGGTCGGTCTTGGCCCGAGCAATCTGCTGTACAACGTCTATCAGTACGCGGTCGGCTATGAGGTGCATCTGTATCTGGAGGCGCTGAATGGCGAGAAGGGCACCGAGGTGGAGTTGCTGGTGGCGACGGCCGAGGACGACCCGGAGCGGGTCACCGGTTTCCTCTTGTACCTGCCGGTGCAAGGCGATTGGGAAGCGTGCAGCGTCGCCTACATGGCCGTGCGCGAAGGCTATCGGCGCCAGGGTGTGGCCCGGGCGATGATCGGCGAGATGGTCAGCCGTTATCCGCACGCCGAGCTGACCTGCAGTGTCGGCAAAGTGCCGTACTTCGAGGCGCTGGGTTTCGAGGTGATCGGCGCGCGCGAAACCCAGGTGCTGATGAGCACCCGCCATTACCGCAGCAACGGTCTGCGCGGTTTTATCGATACCACGCCGATCTATCGCTCGCTGGAAGTGCAGCAGATCCACACCTACCTGCTGCAGAAAAACGGCAAGCGCGCGATGCTCGATGCCGAGAAACAGCGGGACCGGCATCTGGATCAGGTCACCCGACACACTGAAGAATTCGTGCGTCAGCGGCTGACGTTGCACTGAGTCAGCGACAAAAAACGGACAAAAAAAGAGCCTCAAGGCTCTTTGATGGGGAGAAGTAGAGCCCATGAGGCTCAAGCTGCGCATGAAACAGGGAACAGGCTTGATTTGGGGTTCAGAACACCCGTTCCCTACGCAGTCGCTCAGGAGTGAAGCGCCTGCGTACCTTCATCATGGGAACGCGCGGGGGCCGACTCAAGTACCGCTAGTCGCACGGGCGGCGGCCCGTTCCACCATCGCGATGATGGTGGCGAACAATTCGTCCTTCGCTTGCGCGGCACTGATTTCAGCGCTGGCGGCAGCATTCGACAACGCCTCGGCGGCACCGAGCATCGCGCGCAAACCGGCCTGGGTGATTTTCCCGCCAGCAGCCAGCGGTTGCAGCACACTGCGGCACTTTTCGAGGAAGATCACCTCGTAATCGCGCTTTATCTTCTCCAGCTCCGGCGTGCTGCCCAGCGCTGCAATCACCCCCGGAATCTCGTTGCCCTGCAACAGGACGCAATCGACGTACGCCGTGGCGATTACCTTGGCGGTATCAATCAGCGTCGGCGGGCAACTATCGATGGCGGCGTCCATCACTGCGGTCTGGCGCGTATCGAAATCCCGGTACAGCGCCGCGAGCAGACCCGAGCGAGTGGTGAAGTGGTCGTAGACCACCGGTTTGGTCACCCCGGCCTTCTCCGCCAGATAACCCAGAGTCAGCGCCTCGGTGCCCTCGGCGCGAATGACCTGCCAGGCGACATCGAGTAACTGGCGATTGCGATCATCGCGCGACAGGCGACGGCGCGGTTGGGCAGGGGAATCGGCTTCGATCATTTCAGTGGTTGACATCGCTAATATACCAAACGTAACTTACTGTTCGTAACTTACCAAGAGTACATAGTCCTTGGTCAGCGCAAACTTACAGGAGAATTCCCATGCGTGCATTGATTGTTGTGGCGCATCACGAGCCGCGTTCGTTGACCCACAGCGTGGCGACGCAGATTGCCCAAGGTTTGACCCGGGCCGATTCGGCCAATACCTATGAGATCGCTGATCTGTACGCCGAGGGGTTTCAGCCGGTGTTCGGCGCGGCGGATTTCGCCGTGCATCACCGTGAAGCGCGGCCGCCAGCCGACGTGCTGGCGCAGCAGGCACGGATTGATCGGGCCGACGCGCTGGTGCTGGTATTCCCGGTGTACTGGTGGTCGATGCCGGCACTGCTCAAGGGCTGGATTGACCGGGTGTTCAGCAATGGTTGGGCGTTTGATTTCGCTGGCGACCTCAAGCATGTGAAAAAACTGCAGCGCCTGCGCGTGCATCTGGTCGGCCTTGCCGGCGCGGATGAGCGCGCCTACGAGCGCCACGGTTACGGGCCGGCGATGAAGGCGCAGATCGAGCACGGGATTTTCGATTACAGCGGGGCAACGGTGGTCAGTTCGACGCTGATGGTGGAATCGGAGGTGCGTGATCCGCAGGAGCATCTGCAGACGGCACGGCACATCGGTGCCCAGATGTTCACCTGAGTCGCACCTCCTGTAAGAGCTACCGAAGGCTGCGATCTTTTGATTTTTTTAAAGCAAGATCAAAAGATCGCAGCGTGCCGCAGCTCCTACAGGTCAGCGGGCGCCGGGCCAGCCAGCCTTGGCGAGGGCGGCGAGCAGCGTTTCTGAATCCAGCCCTTGCACCGCATGTCCATTGCCCTCGGTGCTCTCGCTGGCGAGCAGGGCGTTGATGATCGCTTCTTCGACCGCTTCGGTGGCGGCAAGGAACAGCTCGCTGATGTGGTCGTTGTTGACCATGCGCAAGCCGTCGCAGGTCGGCGCGCCTTTGCCCTCGTAGGCGGCGGGCGGCACGTGATCGTTGCCGGTGGCGAAGGCGATGAAGATGTCGCCGCTGTGGTCTTCGTTGCCACCGCCGCTGCGCGCCAGACCGAGGCTGGCGCGCTGTGCCAGGCGCGTGCATTGATGCGGCAGCAGTGGCGCGTCGGTGGCCAGGCAGACCACGATCGAACCCATGCCCGGATGCGGCAGCGAAGCCCGCAGGAACGGCGAATCCACCTGTTCCATGTAACGGCCCACCGGATAACCGTCGACCCGCAACTCGCTGCGAATGCCGTGGTTGGCCTGGACGATCGCGCCCACCGTCCAGCCGCCCTGAGCGCTGCTCAAACGGCGTGACGCGCTGCCGATGCCGCCCTTGAATTCATGGCAGATCATGCCGCTGCCGCCACCGACGGCGCCTTCTTCAACGGCACCGGCATGCGCAGAATTCATTGCCTCGGCGACATGCTCGGGTTTGACGTGAAAACCGTTGATGTCGTTGAGCAAGCCATCGAAGGTTTCCAGTACCACCGGCATGTTCCAGTAGAGGCGCCCGTCGTCCGGTTGCTGTTGGCGATCCAGCGCAATCAACGCATCGCGCACGACGCCGAGGCTGTGGGTGTTGGTGAAGGCGATGGGACTGGTCAGCAGCCCGGCCTCGCGAATCCACTCAAGGCCGGTGGCATCGCCATTGCCATTGAGCACATGCACCCCGGCGAAACACGGTTGCTGGTTGGTCGAGCCACGACGCGGTTCGATCACCGTGACGCCAGTGCAGATGTCACGTCCGCTGTCGCTGCGACCACGCACGTTACTGTGGCCGACGCGCACGCCGGGGACGTCGGTGATGGCATTGAGCGGGCCGGGTTGCAGTTGGCCGATGCGGATGTTGAGGTCACGGGCACGGGGTTTCATGGTTTGTCTCTCTATAACAAGGCAGAAATGAATGAGCGGGGCTGAACACAAAACCCTGTGGGAGCGTGGCTTGCCCGCGAAGGCGTCCGTCCAGCCAATGCATGTGTTGCCTGACACACCGTCATCGCGGGCAAGCCACGCTCCCACAGGTTTTGTGGTGTCTTTCAGGTGGGATTACTGGCCGTTCTTGACCTTGCTCCACACCCGCGTACGCACGCGTTCGGTGCCTTTGGGCAGCGGTTCCAGGGTGTACAACGTGGCCATCGCCGCGGCCGACGGATACACCGCCGGGTTATCCCGGGTGGCCGCAGCCACCAGTGGCTTCGCGGCGCGGTTGCCGTTGGGGTACGACAGGTGATCACTGACCGGCGCGATCACTTCCGGGCGCAGCAGGTAGTCGATAAACGCCAGACCCTGAGCGCGGTTCGGCGCATCCTTGAGCAGCACCAGCGTGTCGAACCACACTGGCGCGCCTTCCTTGGGCAGGCTGTAGGCGATCTTCACGCCGTTGTTCGCCTGTTCGGCGTTGGTTTTGGCTTCGAGCATCGCCCCGGACCAGCCCACCGCTACGCAGATGTTGCCGTTGGACAGGTCGCTGATGAATTTCGACGAGTTGAAGTAGGCGATGTGCGGGCGCAATTTGAGCAGCAGCGCTTCGGCTTTCTGATAGTCCTCGGGATTGGTGCTGTTGGGCGGCAAGCCCAAGTAGTGCAGGGCGACCGGGAGCATTTCCGATGGCGAGTCGAGCATCGCCACCCCGCACTGGCCGAGCTTGGCGAGGTTCTCTTCCTTGAACACCAGATCCCACGAATCCAGCGGCGCCTTGTCGCCGAGTGCGGCGCGCACTTTGTCGACGTTGTAGCCGATACCGTTGGTGCCCCACAGATACGGCACGGCGTATTGATTGCCGGGATCATTGTTGGCCAGTTTGCTCAGCAGATCGCTGTCCAGATTGTTCCAGCCCGGCAGTTGATCGCGCGGCAGCGGGGCAAGGGCACCGGCCTTGATCAGCGTCGGCAGGCTGAAGTTGCTCGCCACCACCACGTCGTAACCGCTGCGGCTGGTCAGCAGTTTGCCTTCGAGCACTTCGGCGCTGTCGAACGTGTCGTAAACCGGTTGAATGCCGCTGTCGCGCTTGAAGTCAGCCAACGTCGTGGGGCCGATGTAGTCGTACCAGTTGTAGACGTGCACGCTCGGTGCGTCGGCGGCACTGGCGACGGATGCGACGCCAAAACAGGCGAGCAGGCCAAGGTTGATGCCCCGGTTGATATAGCCACGACGACAACGCATGATGCGGCACTCCTGGCCTGCGGCAGGCCGGTGATTGACAGGAGTGCTCAGCCTATCGGGGCGGGCGTGCCTGACCCATTCCCATCATGGGTTACTCAAAAGGGGTAGAGCGTGGACGCGTTGTTGCAGGAGTTGCCGGTGCATCAAAGTCTGGCGCGGGTGTTTGCCGCCGTCGGCCAGGACGCTTTCTGGCGCGCGCTGGTCGACACGCTGCGCCTGCTGGTGCCGCTGGACAACGCGCTGGTGGCGCTGATGAAGGCGGGGCAGGCACCGCAATTGCTGATCGACTTCGACAGCAAGGGCCGCGCCGATGAACAGGAAGAACTGGCCAGCTACAGCGCCGGGATGTACCTGCTCGATCCGTTCTACCAAACCGCCTCGACCGGGATTGTCGATGGTCTGCACAGCCTGGCCTCGGTAGCGCCGGACCAGTTTTTGCACAGCGAGTATTACCAGAGCTACTTTCGCTCGGTGGTCGGTGAGGACGAGTTGCAGTTCATGATCAACATCGAGGGCGGGGTGCTTGGCCTGTCACTCGGGCGCTCGACGACTTTCGATCTGGCCGAGCAGGGTCGTCTGCTGTGTGTGCGCGACTGGGTACTGGCGGCGATGCGCCGTCATGTGCAGCTGTTACCGCCGCAAGGGACCGGCACCGAGCCGGTGGCGGGAGATCTGGCAACGCTGCTTGATCGCTTCGATGCGCGCCTGACCGCCCGTGAGGTCGACACCGCGCGCCTTATCCTGCAGGGTTTCTCCAGCAAGGCCATCGCCCAGCAGATGGGCATTTCGCCGGAGACGGTGAAGGTGCATCGGCGCAATCTCTATCACAAGCTCAATGTGAACGGGCATGGCGAGTTGTTTGCGCTGGTGTTGCGCCCGCCGACTGCCTGATCCACCACAAGTCCCCCTGTAGGAGTGAGCCTGCTCGCGATAGCGGTGTGTCAGTCGAGGCGTTTGAAGACGAGCGCCTTCAGGCCGCTCTCAGGATCAATATCCGGAAATTCCGGCGGATTCTCCAGCCGCTGCTCGAAGCGCAGACTCGGCGCCTCTTGCGTCACGCCATCGATCAAAAAGTCCGAACCGAACGACGGATCATTCATGCACGCCAGCACCGTGCCGTCTGCCGTGAGCAATTCCGGTAAACGACGCAATACGCGCTGGTAATCCTTGGTCAGCAGAAAACTGCCTTTCTGGAACGATGGCGGGTCGATGATCACCAGGTCGTACGGGCCGCTGTTGATCACCTTGCCCCACGACTTGAACAGGTCGTGGCCGAGGAAACTCACCTTGCTCAGGTCATGCCCGTTCAGCCGGTGATTGTCACGACCACGGCTCAGTGCGGCGCGGGACATGTCGAGGTTGACCACATGGCTGGCGCCGCCTTCGATGGCCGCCACGGAAAACCCGCAGGTGTAGGCGAACAGGTTCAGCACGCGTTTGCCTGCAGCCTGCTCACGCACCCAGTTGCGCCCATAGCGCATGTCGAGAAACAGCCCGGCGTTCTGCTTGCGGCCGAGATCGACGCGGTAGTGCAAGCCGCCCTCGACGATGCTCATCTCGTCGATTTCATCCCCCAGCAACCATTCGGCGGTGCTCTGCGGCAGGTAACGATGTTGCACCAGCAACGTGTAGGCGCCGGACTGTTGCCACTCGGCCGAGGTGCTGATGTCGAGCAGCAATTGCTTGAGCGCTTCGAGTTGCTCAGGCACAGGTTCTTTGAACAGTGAGACCAGCACCACGCCTTGCAGCCAGTCCACCGTCAGTTGTTCCAGCCCCGGCCAGCAACGTCCGCGGCCATGGAACAGGCGACGGGTTTCGCTCGGTGCGGCCGCCAGTGCAGGCAACAAGTGGGCGCGGAGGGTGGCGAGGGCTTCAGGGTTCATCAGTCATGGTCAGCAAGCAAAAGGGCCGGCATTTTAACCACAAAACCTGCCTGGCGAACGCCCGTCAGCCAAGGCCATTGACCACTGTTAAGAAAAGACCTGTATCAAAAATGAATTTATACAGGGCGCGCTGCTCATACCAGATAAGCAGCGGATTCGAGCCGCTAAGTCGTTAATGCAATTCAGGGAGTGCCAGTTCATGAGTCCAACACCGACACCGAGCGCGCTCCTTCCTGGCGGGTTGATTCTGGTGGTTGAGGACGACCCGTTGATTCTGGAGTTTCTCTGCGAAATTCTTCAGGAGGAAGGTTTCAAGGTCGAGCCGCAAACCAGCGCGGATGCAGCCAAGCTGTATCTGGAGGAGCACGCGCCGGAAGTCGCGCTGCTGCTCACCGATATCACCATGCCCGGTGAAATCAACGGAGCGGGGCTGGCCAATCTGGTCGGCGAGCGCTGGCCGGACAAGCCAGTGATGGTCATGTCCGGTTATGAAACCCCGGAGACTTCCGGGGTCAAGCATCCGGTGGCGTTTATCAAAAAGCCGTGGGCCATCGGCCAGTTGCTGGATTGTGTCGATAGCGCGTTCAAGTCCAAGGCGCCACGCTTGCATTGAAGCGCCGGGTCGAATCGCCGGGCAAAAATGCTACATTGCCCGGCCAATCCGCCCAGTTCTGTCAAAGGATGCGACCTTTTGTCTGCTCACGATAACGCCTTCGACCGCGCGTTCGGCGCGTTCCTGTTCGACATGGACGGCACCGTCCTCAACTCCATTGCCGCTGCCGAGCGCGTCTGGGCCGCGTGGGCCGAGCGCCACGGGGTTGATGTCGAGAGTTTCCTGCCGACCATCCATGGCGCCCGCGCCATCGACACCATCCGCCGGCTGAATCTGCCGGGAGTGGACGCCGAGGCGCAAGCGGCGTTTATCGCGCAAGCGGAGATCGATGATGTCGAAGGGATCGTGCAGATTCCCGGGGCCGCGGCGTTTCTCGACGCCTTGCCGAGTGAGCGCTGGGCGATGGTGACGTCGGCGCCACGGGATCTGGCGTTGCGGCGAATGGCAGCGGCGGGGATTTGCGAGCCTGCAGTGATGATCACGGCGGAGGATGTGACGGCTGGCAAACCCGATCCGGCGGGTTATCGTCTGGCGGCAAAGCGCCTGGGGCTTGAGGCTGGCGACTGCCTGATTTTCGAAGACGCCACCGTCGGTATCCAGGCCGCCGAAGCTGCCGGAGCGGCGCTGATGATCATCACCACAACGCACCAGCATCCCCTCGAAACCCGCCACGCAACTATCGACAGTTATGAGTCGTTGCGCGTCGTTGTCGACAGCCAAGGCCAACTGCACCTGCAAAAAACCTGATATCACCCATTCCCTGTAGGAGCTGCCGAAGGCTGCGATCTTTTGACCTTGCTTTTGAAAATCAAAGACAAAAGATCGCAGCCTTCGGCAGCTCCTACAGGGGTCAGTAGATTCCCGGAAGCAACCGCCAGCTGCGCGCGCAATAAGCCTCGTACTCAGCACCAAACTGCCCGCGCAGCAGCGCCTCTTCCGAGTGAATGCGCGCGATCAGCGGGATCAACGTCAGCGCCGCCAGAATCAGCCCGATACTGGAACGAAACGCCAGCGCCCAGCCCACGGCATTGACCACCAACCCCAGATAGCTCGGATTGCGCAGGCGCGTGTAGATGCCGTCGGTGACCAACCGATGCCCTGGCTGAATCGCCACCAGGCCGCTGAACCGCCGGCCCAGTAAAAACACCGGCCACAGCCGCAGCGCGCCACCGACGATAAACAGCAAGGCGCCGAGCCAGCGCACGCCTTCCGCGCCGAAGGTCCAGAAGTCGATGCGGTCGCAGTACGCCGGAAGAAAACCGCTGACCAGACCGATCACGCCGAACGCCGGAATCACCCAGCGATTGGCCCGGTCCTCGCGCTCGCCCGAACTCATGTTCACATCGGTGAACAGCGACGCCACCACCATCAGCACCGTGGCCAGCGCCACCAGCACCAGCGCTCCATGCGAGAAGAACGCCGCCGGCCCGCCGATGCCCCACACCGCCAGCCCCAGATAGGCAAGGGTGGCCAGCACTGCGACCACGGTCATTTGCGCAGACATTTTCATGGTTATCTCTTGACTGAGGGCTGACCCTTTCAGTGTAGGACGTCACCACCGGCCATGATGTTGCCATGCGCCTTGCAATGCCGGTGTTTGGTCGGCAACGCCTTCACCCGGCCAATATCACGTCTACGCTGATTCATTCCTTCAAATTGTCCGTGTATTGCCCATCGAAGAGGTGAACCCATGAAAATCGACTTGAGTGGAAAACTGGCCATCGTCAGCGGCAGCACGGGTGGCATTGGTCTGGGCATCAGCCAGTCACTGGCCGAAGCCGGAGCCACGGTGGTGGTGATCGGGCGTGAAACGGCCAAGGTCGAGCAGGCGCTGGCGAGCATTCGCCAGCACGTGCCGGGTGCGCAACTGCGCGGTCTGACGGCCGATCTGGGCACCGCCGAAGGTGCGGAAAAACTGTTGGCCGCCGAACCACGCGCCGACATTCTGGTGAACAACCTCGGCATTTTCGATGCCGTGGATTTCTTCGACACCCCGGACAGTGAGTGGACGCGTTTCTACGAGATCAACGTGATCTCCGGCGTGCGTCTGTCGCGCCATTACGTGCCGGCGATGGTCGAGCAGGGCTGGGGGCGGGTGATTTTCCTGTCTTCGGAATCCGGTGTGGCGACCCCGGCCGACATGCTTAATTACGGCGTGACCAAAAGCGCCAACCTCGCGGTGTCCCATGGCTTGGCCAAGCGTCTGGCGGGCACTGGCGTGACGGTCAATGCGATCCTGCCGGGGCCGACGTTTACCGGTGGCGTGGAACACATGCTCAAGGATGCTGCGGCCGAGTCCGGCCGCAACCTGCGCGAAGAAGCCGACGCTTTCGTGCGCAGGGCGCGGCCGACGTCGATCATCCAGCGGGTGGCCGATGTTGCCGAGGTGGCGCATCTGGTCACGTACATCGCTTCGCCGTTTTCCTCCGCCACCACTGGCGCGGCCTTGCGCGTGGATGGCGGTGTAGTCGACAGTATGGCGATCTGAACCGCGAAGACTCTGGAGAAACGTTTATTTATGGCAACTGCAACAGCAACCATCGACATCCCGGCTTCGGCCGATCAGGTCTGGCAATTGATCGGCGGCTTCAACACGCTGCCGGACTGGCTGCCGTTGATTCCCAAGAGTGAACTGAGCGAAGGCGGACGCGTGCGCACCCTGCAAACCGCCGATGGCAGTGTAGTGATCGAGCGTCTGCAAGCGTTCGACAACGCGGCCAGGACCTACAGCTACTCGATCGAACAGGCACCGTTCCCGGCGACTGACTATCTGGCGACTATCAAGGTCGAAGCCCTGGGGCCGGGCGCCCGAGTGACCTGGTCGGGACGCTTCAACGCCAAGGGCGTGAGTGATGAGGAAGTGGTGGCGCTGTTCAATGGCATCTATCAGGGTGGCCTTGAGGCGCTGCGGGCGAACTATCCGGTTTGACAGACAAAACGCAAAAACTGTGGGAGCGAGCTTGCTCGCGAAGGCGTCGGATCAGTCAACATCTTCATTGACTGTCACACCGCATTCGCGAGCAAGCTCGCTCCCACAGGGGATCCATGTGACATCAGGAGTTGGCGATCAAACTCTGTCGACAATCCAGCACCAGCTGCGCACCGCCCAGCTCACTGCTGCCCACCTCAAGATTGAAGCCATGCAGGCTGACAATCGCCGCGACAATCGACAGACCCAGACCAAAGCCGCTCTGCGGTTGTCCACCCTCGGCCCGATAGAAACGCTGGAACACCGCCTCACGCTCGGCTTCGGGGATACCCGGTCCGGAATCGTGGACTTCGATCCGCGTATGCCCACCGTCATTCACACCACGCAAAATCACCGTACCGCCTGCCGGGGTGAACTTGATCGAGTTGCTCAACAGATTCGCCAGCGCCTCGAACAGCAACGCCCGGTCGCCATTGAGCGGCGGCAGGGTTTCCGGCATGTTCAGTACGAACAGCAGTTCGCCTTCCTCGGCCAGTGGCAGATAAAACTCATGCAGTTCTTCCAGCAGTTGCACCGGATCGAGCTCGACAAAACCTGAGCGGCGCTGACGATCTTCCAGCTCGGAAATCCGCAGCAACCCGCGAAACCGCGCCATCAGCGTATCGGCCTCGGCCAGCACCAGATCCAGTTGCGCCGCTTCCTGCGAACCCTCACCGGCCTGCTGTTGCATGCGATACAACTGCGCACGCAAGCGTGTCAGCGGGGTGCGCAGGTCGTGAGCGATGTTGTCGCACACGCCTTTGACTTCATGCATCAGCCGCTCGATGCGATCGAGCATGGCGTTGACGATGGCGGCGAGCATGTCCAGTTCATCGCGGCGGTTGGACAGCGGCAAACGGTGGGTCAGGTCGCCGGCGACAATCGCCTGCGCGCTGTCTTGAATCGCGCGGATGCGGCGCATCGGTCGGCGGCGCAGCAAATGCCAACCGGCAATCCCCGGCAGGATGGTCAGCGATACACCCCAGAACAATGCATGCAGAATGATCCGCGTCACCGCGAACAGCGAGCCGTTGTCGCGCAACAACACCAGCCAGCGACCGTCGCGAGTCTGGGTTGCCACCGCGTCGCAGCTGTCGGCGGGCAGGGTCGGGTCGTCAGAGTCGGCGCAGTCATCCAGGGTGTGGATCTTGCCATCCAGCGGCAAGCCTTCGGGCAGTTGCTGCAAGGCACCGCCGAGGTAAACACCCTGGGCGTCGAACAGGCCATAGGCGTCGATGCCGCGGATATCGAAGGTCATGCTGGCGGCGAGTGCTTCTTCCAGCTGCTCACCGCGAAAGTGCGAAAACAGATGCTGACGTTGCATCAGCGAATGCTTGGCGAGGTTATCGAGATAGCTGGAGACCTCGAAATACATGACCCCCATGAGGATCGCGCTCCAGGCCACGAACAGCGAACTGTACAGCGCCAGCAGTCGACTGCTGGAGGAGCGCCAGCCGTCAGACGGGTTCGGCAATGACATAACCCGAGCCCCGTACCGTGCGAATCAGCGGAACATTGCCCGCCGCGTCGATCTTCTTGCGCAGACGACCGATGTGTACGTCGATCAGGTTGGTGCCCGGGTCGAAGTGATAGCCCCAGACTTCTTCGAAAATCATCATCCGCGACAGGATCTGCCCGCTGTTGCGCATGAGGAATTCCAGCAACTTGTATTCGGTCGGCAGCAGCGTCAGCACCTGCCCGGCGCGGCGTGCTTCGTGGCTGATCAAATCCAGTTCGAGGTCGGCGACCTGCAACGTGGTGGCCTGAGTGGCAACGCTGTTCTGCCGGCGCAGCAGCACTTCCACACGTGCGGCCATCTCGTCGGTGGCGAACGGTTTGGTCAGGTAATCATCGCCGCCGGCGCGCAAGCCGCGCACGCGCTCATCGACATCGGAGAGGGCGCTGATCATCAGAATCGGCGTGGCCACGCCCATGGTGCGCAGAGTGGTGACGATGGCCAGGCCATCGAGTTCCGGCAGCATGCGGTCGAGGGTGATCAGGTCGTAGTTGCCGCTGACGGCGCGGTCCAGGCCCTCGCGGCCATTGTCGACCCAATCCACTTGCAGGCCGTGGCTGCTGAGTTCGGCGACGATTTCACGGGCAGTCACGGCGTCGTCTTCGATGGTCAAAATACGAGTCATAGAGCAAGCCTTGATCGATTCAAACGGAATGGCAGCATTTTGCCAAGTATTTTGCGTCGCGCTTTAAATTAACTTTCATGTATAGCCTGTCACAAACGTCAATTCGGGGCGCTTCGCGGCGTTGGCGTCAATGCATAAAACCCGCTGCTTTCCGTCCATTGTTGCAAATTGCAATGAATGTAGAAGTTCAGTCTTTTTAAATCATTGAAATTGAAGGATTTATTTCGGGCTCTCGACTGGCACGGTCGCTGCAATTCATCTCGTGACGAGTTGTAACACCATTTTTCATGCCTGGAGCACTACAACAATGAATAGATCCTCTGATGGGTTTTATCCTGCCTTCGAAGGAGAGTCGAGCAACGTGTCAGGCGTGTCCTGGGGCGCGATTTTCGCGGGCGCAGCGGCGGCCGCAGCACTGTCGATGATTTTGGTGCTGCTTGGCTTCGGTTTGGGATTCTCTGCCGTTTCACCTTGGGCCGGGGAGGGCATCAGCGCCAAAGGTCTGGGGATTTCGACGATTGTCTGGCTGGCGGCGACGCAAATCATCGCCTCCGGTCTGGGTGGCTACATCGCCGGTCGGCTGCGGGTGAAATGGGCCAACATGCACGGTGATGAAGTGTACTTCCGTGATACTGCCCATGGTTTCCTTGCCTGGTGCGTGGCTACTCTGGTCACCGCAGTGCTTGTGGTCGGCTCGGTCAGCAGTGTGATCAGTGGCGGTGTGCAGGCCGGTGCCAGTGTTGCCGGTGGCGCAGCAGCTGCCGCGACTCAGGCGGCCGGTACTGCCGCAGCCAACACCAACAGCGATCAGTACGGTTACTTTGTCGACAGCCTGTTCCGTGATGACCGCCCAGCGTCCGTCAGCGATGACGCCGCTCACGGTGCGGTGACCCGGATCTTCGCCCAGAGCCTGGCCAACGGCCAACTCAGCCCTGAAGACCGTACCTACCTCGCACAACTGGTTGCACAACGGACCAACCTGAGTCAGGCCGACGCCGAGAAACGCGTCGATGAAGTTTATGCCCGCACTCAGAAAGCCATCGCTGACGCCAAAGTCAAAGCCCAACAGGCTGCCGATACCGCTGCCAAAGTCGCTGCCTGGACCTCGCTGTGGATGTTCATTGCACTGTTGGCCGGTGCGTTCTTCGCCAGTCTCGCCGCCACTTACGGCGGTCGTCGTCGGGATGCGGTGGAGTACGTCGAAGTCGAGACATACACCGCCACCACCACACTGCCTCCAGTTCGTTAAACAAGGAGAATCACCATGCGCTCTCTACTTCTGTTCTTCCTCGGTGTGCCGATCCCGATCATCATCCTGATCGCCCTGTTCGTACACTGATCCAAATGCTCTATTGAGGCCCATGCCTCGGCCGCTTTCACTTCACGGTGAAAGCGGCTTTTTCATATCTGGTCTGGCCCTTCTTCATGTAGGAGCTGCCGAAGGCTGCGATCTTTTGATCTTGATTTTAAAAAACAACATCAAAAGATCGCAGCCTTCGGCAGCTCCAACAGGTGTTCGTGTGAGGGGATGATGATTTGTCGATCTGGATCAATATTCACCCTCGCGATATCACCTAACTTAAAAGATCCAGGCCCTTGTCGCGGTATCGACTACAGTGCTCCGGTGCGCAATTTGCTGCGCTCATGGAGTAGCCCGGCAGACCCCCATCAAATAATCAGAGCGGGTCGCCAGGCAGAGCGCAGCAAGGAGCTGACGTAAACCCCACCCGAACCTTTTCACGGATGAACATCGTAATGCACTGCCTAGAACGCACCTTCGATATCCAGCCCCTGACCCAGGCGGATATGACTGTACACATCAACGGCCAAGCGATCACCGCGGCCATCGGCGAAACCGTCCTCAGCGTTATTCAGTCCCTCGGCGTGCGCCAGGTCGCACGCAACGATCACAACCAGATCAGCGGTGCCTACTGCGGCATGGGCGTGTGCCAGTGCTGCCTGGTGAAAATCAACGGCCGCCACAAGCGCCGCGCCTGCCAGACCGTGGTGCGCGACGGCATGCAGATTGAAACCCAGGTCAACCGCATCAACGAGCAGGAGGTTGTATGAGCCTGCAACCGGTGATCGTCGGCGGTGGTCCGGCGGGGATGGCGGCTGCCATCGAACTGGCGCGCCACGGTGTGCGCTGCACCTTGCTCGAAGAAGCCTCGCGCCTCGGCGGCGTGGTCTATCGCGGGCCGTTGCGCGATGGCGTGCAACTGGATTATCTCGGGCCGCGCTATTCCGAAGCCCTGAGCAAACTGCACGGTGATTTTCAGGCGCAATCCGGGCTGATCGACGTGCGCCTCAATCACCGCGTGGTCGGCGCCGAAGGCACCCGCGCGCTGGTGGTGCTCGACGGCGACGAGCAATTGCACGAGATCGAATATCCGCAATTGCTGCTGGCCGCCGGCTGCCACGAACGCAGCGTGCCGTTTCCCGGCTGGACCCTGCCGGGGGTGATCATGCTCGGCGGCCTGCAACTGCAAATCAAAAGTGGCGTGGTCAAGCCGCAAGGGCCGGTGATCATCGCCGGCACCGGGCCGCTGCTGCCGCTGGTGGCCACGCAGCTGCACGCGTCCGGCGTCAAGGTCGCGGGCGTGTACGAAGCCTGCGCGTTCGGCAAGATCGCCCGCGAAAGCCTGGCGTTGCTGAACAAACCGCAACTGTTTCTCGACGGCCTGAGCATGCTCGCTTACCTGAAACTGCACGGTATCCCGATGAACTACGGCTGGGGCGTGGTCGAAGCGCACGGCGAAGGTGAACTGAAAAGCGTCACTGTCGCGCCGTACTCGGCCATTTGGGAGCCTGATCTGACGCGGATCGAGCGCTTCGAAGCGCAGACCCTGGCGGTCGGTTACGGCTTCATCCCGCGCACCCAACTCAGTCAGCAGATGGGCCTCGATCACGGTTTCAGCGACGACGGCTACCTACGCGCCAATTCGAACAACTGGCAGCAAAGCAACGAGCCGCACGTGCATCTGGCCGGTGACATGGGCGGGATTCGCGGTGGTGAAGCGGCGATGCTCGCCGGCAAGATCGCCGCCACCTCGATCCTCCTTCAACGCGGGGTGATCGAAGAAGAGCTGGCGCGGGTTCGCCGCGACCGTTACCTGGGCAAACTCAAATCCATCGTGCGCTTCCGCGCGGCTGTTGATCGCTACACCGAACGCGGTGTCGGCCAGACCGCTTTGCCGGCCGCCGACACCGTGATCTGCCGCTGTGAACACGCCACCCGCGCGGACATCGATCTGGCGCTGGAGCAGGGCGTGCAAGACATCGCCAGCCTGAAAATGCGCACCCGCGTCAGCATGGGCGATTGTCAGGGGCGGATGTGTGTAGGCTACTGCAGCGACCGTCTGCGTCAGGCCACCGGGCGCAAGGACGTCGGCTGGCTGCGCCCGCGTTTCCCGATCGATCCGATTCCTTTTTCCGCGTTCCAGTCCGTCGGCACGGAGGCCGCATCCCATGAGTAAGTTCTATGACGTGATCATTGCCGGCGGCGGCGTGATCGGGGCGTCCTGCGCCTATCAATTGTCCAAGCGACAGGGCCTCAAAGTGGCGGTGATCGACGCCAAGCGCCCGGGCAACGCGACCCGCGCTTCGGCCGGAGGCTTGTGGGCCATCGGCGAGTCGGTGGGGCTGGGCTGCGGGGTGATTTTCTTCCGCATGATGTCGGCCAACCGCAAGCGCGAAACCCAGGGCGCGGCGGTCGCGGTGGACGCCAGCACGCCGCACATCCTGCCGGAGTCGTTTTTCGATTTCGCCTTGCAGTCCAACGCGTTGTACCCGGCGTTGCACCGCGAGTTGAAGGACAGGCACGGGATGGATTTCAAGTTCGAAAAGACCGGACTGAAGTTCGTCATCTATGACGACGAAGACCGGCTCTACGCCGAGCACATCGTCAGTTGCATTCCGCATCTGGCCGATCAGGTGCGCTGGCTCGATCAGGCCGCGCTGCGCCAGGCCGAGCCGAGCGTCAGCCACGAGGCGCGCGGCGCGCTGGAGTTTCTCTGCGATCACCAGGTCAGCCCGTTCCGTCTCGCCGATGCCTACATGGAAGGCGCGCGGCAGAATGGCGTCGATATCTTCGTCAACACCAACGTCACCGGTGTGTTGCACCACGGCAGCCGCGTGACTGGTGTGCAGACGGCCGAGGAGGGCGTGTTCCACTGCAAGACGCTGATCAATGCTGCTGGTGCATGGGCGGCGGATTTGAGCGAGTGGGCCACCGGTGTGCGGATTCCGGTGAAACCGGTCAAGGGCCAGATTCTGCTGACCGAGCGCATGCCGAAGATCCTCAACGGCTGCCTGACCACCAGCGACTGCTATGTGGCGCAGAAGGATAACGGCGAGATCCTGATCGGCAGCACTACCGAAGACAAAGGCTTCGACGTCACCACCACCTATCCGGAAATCGCCGGGCTGGTGCAGGGCGCGGTGCGTTGCCTGCCGGAACTCAAGGACGTCAACCTCAAGCGCACCTGGGCCGGGTTGCGTCCGGGCTCGCCGGATGAACTGCCGATCCTCGGGCCGATGCGTGGGGTGGAGGGTTACCTGAATGCCTGCGGACACTTCCGCACCGGTATTCTGACCTCAGCGATCACCGGCGTGCTGCTGGACAAACTGGTCAACCAGGAGGCGCTGCCGCTGGATATCACACCGTTCCTGGCGGATCGGTTTGAGGTGGCGCCGGTCAAGCAAGAGCTTGAGTTAGAGCTGGCCTGACCCAATCCACAATCCCTGTAGGAGCTGCCGCAGGCTGCGATCTTTTGATTTTGCTTTTTAAGATCAAAAGATCGCAGCCTGCGGCAGCTCCTACAGAGGTCGAGTTTGCCGAGCAATTGTGTAGGAGTTGTGCTGAATTCAGGCCTTGCGCGCTTCTTCTTCCAGTTGATCAGACTCAAACAACCGCGCCAGTTCCGCCCGGGCTTCCTGGGCGGTTTGCAGGACTTTGGCCGCGTCGTCGTAGATCGCGTGCTGGGCTTCCAGCACCTGTTCGTCGTGGTGCTTGAAGCGCTTGATCCGCGCATCGGCCTGGGCCTGGGTCAGACCGAGGCCGACCAGCGTGCGGCGGCTCATTTCCAGGCTGGAGTAATAGGTCTCGCGAATCGCTTCGGCACCGACATCGACCAAGCGGTGCACGTGCTGACGGTTACGTGCGCGGGCGATGATCTTCATGTGCGGATACAGCTTGCGCACGATCTCCGCGGTCTTGATGTTGGTATCCGGATCATCCGTGGCAATTACGAAATACTCGGCCTCGCCGACCTTTGCCGCATTGAGGATTTCCGGGCGCATCGGGTCGCCATAGAACACTGGCACGCCGCCAAAACTGCGCGACAGTTCGATGGTTTCCACCGACGTGTCCAGCGCCACGAACTTGATGTTCTGCGCCCGTAGAATCCGCGCCACGATCTGGCCCATCCGGCCCATGCCGGCAATCACCACGCGCGGCGCCTCGGTGTCGATCTCGCGGAATTTCTCCGGCACCTCCACCGGCTGCACTTTCGGGCTGACCAGCCGTGCGCAGATCAACAACAGCAGCGGCGTCAACGCCATCGACAGGGTGATGGTCAGCACCAGCAAGTCATACAGGCGCGGTTCGAACAGGCCCTGATCACGCCCGATCTTGAACACCACAAAGGCAAACTCACCGCCGGCCGCGAGCACGATACCCAGGCGAATCGCACTGACTTTGGTCAGCCCACCGGCCAGACGCCCGACCACAAACAGCAGCGGCAACTTCAAGCCAATCAGCAGCAGCGTCAGACCCAGCACGGTGATCGGCGCACTCAGCAGCAGACTCAGGTTGGCGCCCATGCCAACGCTGATGAAAAACAACCCGAGCAGCAAGCCCTTGAACGGCTCGATCTGCGCTTCCAGTTCATGGCGATATTCCGAATCCGCCAGCAGCAGGCCAGCGAGGAAAGCCCCGAGGGCCATCGACACGCCGACCAGATCCATCAGCCACGCCGTGCCGATCACCACCAGCAATGCGGTGGCGGTGGAGACCTCCGGCAGACCGGTTTTCGCCACCACGCGAAACACCGGCCGCAGCAAATACCGCCCGCCGACCACTACCACGGCGATCCCGCCAAGTACCTGCAGACCGTGGTTCAGGCTTTCCGCGTTACTGCTGGCGTGGGCGCTGCCGGCGAGCATCGGCACCAGCGCGATCAACGGGATCGCGGCGATGTCCTGAAACAGCAGAATCGCGAACGCCAGCCGCCCGTGCGGGCTGGTCAGTTCCTTGCGCTCGGCCAGGCTTTGCAGGCCGAATGCGGTGGACGACAGCGCCAGACCAAGGCCGAGCACAATCGCACTGTTCAGTGGCTGACCGAACACGTACAACGCCAGCACACCGATCACCGCCGCCGTCAGCAGCACCTGCGCCAGACCCACGCCGAACACCGATTTGCGCATCACCCACAGGCGGCGTGGCGACAGCTCAAGGCCGATGATGAACAGCAGCAACACCACGCCCAACTCGGAAATATGCGCGACGCTCTGCGGATTGCCGATCAGACCGAGCACCGACGGGCCGATGATCACCCCCGCCAACAGATAATCGAGCACCGCGCCCAGTTGCAGGCGTTTGGCCAAGGGCACAGTGAGCACGGCTGCGAAGAGAAACACGACAGCGGCTTGTAACAGATTGCCTTCATGGGGCATGGGTTGACTCCTGACAGCGGTACGGCGGGGGTGACAAGGATAAAGGCTGACTTCCAGTCACACCACAGCTGCTGTCGGGCAGCGATTCATCGATCCATATCTTTATAGGGGCATGAACGACTTGGCATCGGTGAGCATCAGGCACCTTGAAAGTTGTTGCACGGGCAAAGGTGCTTTTCCTGTTATCCGTTTATGTAAAGTAATACTTTGGTCTTAGAGTGCGCGGGCGTGATATTGCCGAGCCATTGCGTGACTGACCGATAATTGCTGGCGATGGACGAAGTTTTGCATTGCAATGGATTGAAGAGTGATCGTGTGTTAATCCAAGAGTTGGACAGCCGATTCGATAATGTAAAGCGTGTCATGGACAATGCACTGTGATGATTGCGTGAACCAGATAGTTCATGGTTTGCGATTTGCCATTAAATGTTTGTTACAACGATTGACAAGGGGGCGCTCCGAACCTACTATTTTTTGCCCGAGATGCTGACCGTTTTATAACGGCTGTAATAAAGCGACCAGGACGGTCGTGTGAAGTTTTCATAAGGAATGAAACTTTGTATCTGGATTCCATTGGATCGGAACCGCTTCGATTTCGGCTCGATCAGCTCGTCCCCGGCATTTGCCCGGGAGCAGCTCAGGATCGTGCAGCGGCTGAAATCGCGACGTCATTGTCACGTCGTCAAAATCATGACAATCATTCGATAGAACCCCGGGAATTCGTGGGTTCAGCCGAGAACATCTCCTTTTCAAAAAGCCGAAAAGCCCCTGTGCACTCGCTTGATTTCCGAGCCGCAGGTGACGCATTCGGCCGTGCTGGTCTGTGCGTTGAAAGTAAGGTTTTCACAAGGATTTGAGACTTTTTACTTGTATTTGATGGGGCAGTAACTCAAGCCAATCATTTTGTGGTGAACAACTGTTTGCGTGTTTTCCGCAACTATCGCCTGTGCAAAATGGCGAGGCTGAGTTGTGCTCGCATTGGTGAATATACAAGTATGTTTAAAGTAAAGTTTTCATAAGGAATTGAATATTAGTACCGGGTTCTGCGCTGGCTGTTAAGAAAGATTGAAATAACTCGATGTGTTCCCGAGATGTCGCGGAACCGTGCGAGTGCGTCTTTCTGCGCGTCTGATCAGGTATTCATATCGCCCGAATCACCGTCGTGTTGCGGTCGAAAGTTTTGATGCAACCTCTGCTGTAGTGCGCAAATAAGCACATTCAATGTGAAGTTTTCATAAGGATTTGAAACTGTGTACTTGGATTCCATTGATTCAGAACGTCAACGCCTGCAACCCGACAAACTCGCCGCTGATGAGGCGCAAACCACCTTGTCGCGGATCGAAAACCATGACAGCCGCTCGATGTACTGCCGGGAACACGCGCAGCCCAATGAGCGCATTTTTCTCAGCGGCCAGCAGGCCCTGGTGAGATTGCTGCTGTCCCAGGCTGCCCTTGATCGATCCAACGGCATTCGCACCGCGGGATTCGTCAGCGGTTATCGCGGCTCGCCGCTGGGGGGCGTGGACCGGGAGCTGGTCAAGGCCAAGAGTGTTCTGGAAAACGCCAACATCCGCTTTTTGCCGGCGATCAACGAGGATCTGGCGGCAACGGCCCTGATCGGCACCCAGCGCGTCGAAACCGATCCGCAGCGTCTGTATGACGGCGTGTTTGGCATGTGGTACGGCAAGGGGCCGGGCGTCGATCGTTCCGGCGACGCGATCAAACATGGCACTTCCTATGGCTCGTCGCCCAACGGCGGGGTATTGGTGGTTACCGGCGACGATCACGGTTGCGTGTCCTCGTCGATGTCCCACCAATCCGATCGCACGCTGATGGCCTGGGGCTTGCCGGTGATTCACCCGGCGGGACTGGCAGACTACGAACGCTGCGGCCTGTGGGGCTGGGCGCTGTCACGCGTCTCCGGTTTGTGGGTGGGTTTCAAGGCGATCACCGAGACGGTCGAGGCAACGACTTCGGTTGAGTCCTCGCCGCTGCCCGAATTCGTCACCCCCGAGATCAATCCGGGCCCGGACGGTCTGCACTGGCGCTGGCCGGATCTGCCGGGTATGCAGATCGAACGCCGCACCGCTTTCAAGTTCGATGCCGCCCGGGCCTTTGCCCTGGCCAACCCGATCGACACGGCGGTTACCGCGCCGGCACAACCGACACTGGTCATCGCCGCGGTCGGCAAGGCCTATGGCGATGTACGCCAGGCCTTGCAGCAATGCGGCATTGCCCTCGAACAGCTGGAAAATGCCGGCGTCGCATTGCTCAAGATCAACCTGGTTTATCCGCTGTCGCCGGTGCTGGACGCCTGGACCCAGCGGGCTGGCAAGGTGCTGATCATCGAAGAGAAGCAGGCAATCGTCGAAGAGCAGCTCAAGCAGAAGTATTACAACGCTGCCCACGACCAGCGTGCGGTGATCATCGGCAAGACCGACGAAAACGGCGCAGCGCTGATTTCCGATCACGAAGAGCTGCGCCCGTCGCGCATCGCCGCGCTGCTGCAGCAGCGCCTGCCTGCTCTGGGTCTCGAACCGAGCCTTCCGGATTTCTGGCTTACGCCCTGCGTTTCGCGGGTCGACGACTGGATCCGCCGCACGCCTTATCTGTGTTCGGGGTGCCCGCACAACACCTCGACCCAGGTGCCCAAGGGCAGTGAAGCGCGGCTCGGTATCGGCTGCCATGCCATGGCCGCACGCATGCCCGAACGCTCGACCACCGGCAGCGTGCAGATGGGCGGGGAAGGGGTCGACTGGCTGGGGCAGGCACCGTTTGTGCAGACCCCGCACATCTTTCAGAACATTGGCGACGGCACCTTTTTCCACTCCGGATTCCTCGCGGTACGGCAGGCTATCGCGGCCGGCGCAACCATCACCTACAAACTGCTCTACAACGACGCGGTGGCCATGACCGGCGGCCAGCCTATCGACGGCAAGCTGACGGTGAAAAAAGCCGTCGAGCTGCTCAAGGCCGAAGGCGCCCAGCGAATCGTGGTGGTGGCGGACGACCTGCAACGCTATCAGGCGCATGACAGCCTGCCTCAGGGCATCGAAGTGTTTCACCGGGAAAAGCTCGAAGAAGTGCAGCAGCAGTTGCGCGACACCCGTGGCGTCAGCGTGCTGATTTTCGATCAGGTCTGCGCGGTCGAAGGGCGTCGACGCAAGAAGCAGTTGCCGGCGCCGTTGCTAAAAACCGAGGTGGTGATCAATGAAGCGGTCTGTGAAGGCTGTGGCGATTGCCAGGTCAAATCCAACTGCCTGTCTGTGATCCCGGTACAAACACCGTTCGGCGCCAAACGCCGCATCGATCCGCACTCGTGCAATACCGATCTGTCGTGCATCAAGGGTTTCTGCCCAAGCTTCGTGACGGTGACCGGCAAGCCGCGGCAACGTCCGCGCAAACTGGCCGACAGCGCCGAAGTGCTGGCGCGGGCCGGAGCGCTGGCGCTGCCGCAGGCACCGCGGTCGCTCGACAGGCCGTACGAAATGCTTTTGGCCGGTGTCGGCGGTACCGGCGTCGTGACCGTGGCGCGGGCCATTGCCATGGCGGCCCACCTCGACGGCCGCGCGGTCAGCGTGCTCGATTTTACCGGGTTCGCGCAGAAGGGCGGTGCGGTGTTGAGCCATGTGCGTCTGGCCGGTCATGCCGATGCGCTGCACCAGCATCGCATCGATATCGGCGGCGCCGACCTGCTGCTCGCGGCCGATCTGGTGGTGGCCAGCGAAGACGATGCACTGGCAACGCTGCGGCGGAAAAAAACCGTGGTCATCGCCAACAGTGCGCTGACCCAGACCGGCGCGATGTTGCGTAACACGCAACTGAGTATTGAAACCGACGCGATACAAGCGTTTTTGAAAGAGAAGGTCGGCGCCGAGCAGTTCCACAGCCTGGACGCCGGGCAGTTGGCGAACTCGCTGGTCAGCCCGATGCAGGCCAACATGTTGTTGCTCGGTTACGCCTGGCAGAAGGGCACGGTACCGGTGTCGCTGCCGGCACTGCAGAAGGCCATCGATCTGGCCGGCAGCGCCGCTGTCAACCATCTGGCTTTCGCCTGGGGACGGTTGTGGGCGCAGGACCCGGCGTTTGCCGCGCCTTATCTCGATCAGCCAGTGGATGCCGTGTCGACGATTGCGATCCGCGACATCAGCGACATGTGCGGCCGCCGCGAAAGCCTTGAGCAACTGATCGACAACCGCAGCGAGTTCCTGACGGCCTATCAGAACGCAGCGTATGCGGCGCGTTATCGCAACGTCATCGAGCAACTGCGGGCGCTGCCGGCGGCCGGTGATGAGAGTGCCTTGACCGAAGCAGTGGCACGCAACTTGTTCAAGCTGATGGCCTACAAGGACGAGTACGAAGTTGCGCGGCTGCTCACCACCCGCAGTTTCACCGACTCGCTCAAAGCCCGGTTCGACGGTGGCATTCGTCTGAAATTCCACTTTGCCTTGCCGCTGCTGCGCAAGAAGCAGGACAGCACTGGCGAGCCGAAAAAGGTCGCTTTCTCCGGCTGGATTCTGCCGCTGCTGAAGGTGCTGGCCAAGGGCCGAGTGTTGCGTCACACCCGGTTCGATCCGCTGGGCTTTTCCGCCGAGCGCCGCGAAGAACGCCGCTTGCTGAGTGACTACGAGCAAACCCTGCAACGCCTGTTACCGAAACTGAACTCGGACAACCTGTCGGCGTTCGTCGCATGGGCGAACCTGCCGGATTCGATTCGCGGCTACGGCCACGTCAAGGAGCGTTCGATCGCGGCGGTACGCCTGCGCGAGCAACAACTCGTTGAGCAGATTCTGGCGGACAAACCGGTCATTCACGGTGTCGAGTCGTGGCAGCCATCCACCGTCATCGCCAGGCAACTGGGCGCAGAAGAGGAACGCGACGTGATGGAAGCCTCCTGACGGAGGCTGGCGCCAGCCCTGCACAAGAAAAAATACAACAACTACCGAGATGAGCTGACCATGATGAATAACGACAGCATTTCCCCCGACCTTCTGCACAAGGGTTCGGCTGACGACGTTTTGATTTGTGCACCGAGAGACGCGCTGCCGCTGTATGTGAACGAAGCACTGATCGAGGCCAATGGGCATAACCCGTTGGTGCGCAATTACGTCGCGGGCGGCAACCAGCAGCGGCGCTTCGAGATTGCGCCCGTGCTGCAGAAGAAGAGCCGGATGGACGGCGTCGGTGCCGATGATGAATGGAGCCAGGTGCGAGCGCTGCCTTACCAGATCGTCGCCGCGCAACTGGAATCGGCTGAAGCAAGGATCGACAGCCTGGAGTTTGCCGTCGCCGCCCTGTGCGAATCGATCCCGCCGATCCGCCGCGCCAGTTCATTTCGCTTGATCAATAACGCCGACAACTACTTCTTCTATCGCAAGGCCCACGAACATGTGCCGGGAACGATGTTCATTGAAGCGGCGCGTCAGGCGGTCTATCACCATTTGTACCATCACACCGATCATGCACGCGGCGCCGTCACCGTCAGCGTCAACGAGCTGAACGCGAGCTTCTTCGCCTACGCCGAGCTGATGTACCCGATTGAGCTGGTGGTCGACAACATGACCCCGAGCGATGACACCTCACCGAAGAAAATCCATCTGCGGGTTGCGTTCTATCAGCGCCAGACCCTGTTCGCCACGGTCGATACCAAGGCCACGGTGATCGATATGCCGCTGTTCGAAAAGACCCGCAATATCTTCATCTACTCCAATGACTGGTTTGCACCGCTGCAGCCGTCGAAGCTGGCCTGCACGGTCAGCGACCAGCAGGGGCGCAAGGCCCAGGTGCAACTGTTGGGTCTGGGCAAGACCGGTTGCGTAACGACCACGGCGGATCTGCCCGACCCGGTCACTCTGCACATCCTCTACGAAGGCAAGCTGAGCTTCACCGCCAGCATCCGTCCTGCCGGACAGGGACAGCATGCGTCGTGGGAGTTTGCCGGGGTGGATTTCAGCGGCCTGCAGGTGATCAGCGACATGATCAAGCGCGGCTTTGTTCACCTCGATGAGCCGGCGCTGGCGGCGCTGAAGCAATGATCAATGAAAACCCAGGCTTGCAGGCGGCCACCCAGGCGCTGCATTTCGGCGCGCATGCAGTGGCGAAAAACCGTCTGTATTTTTCTTCGCTCGGCATGGATCTGTGTGACGAACACGGCTTCCCGCTGCCGGCGTTTTTTTCGGTTTATCAAGCCTTGATGGACGGCGGCGCCGGCTTCGGTTTTCTCGGCAATGCCAGCGTGGACGCCGATGCGCGGTACAACAGTCGCGGTCTGCGCCTGACTTCGGCAGCCCACGCGCAGGCCCTGCGTCCGCTGTTTGAAGCGGCGCGGGAGCGTGGTTTTCCGCTGGGGGTGCAACTGCAGCATTACGGGCCGCAGTCTTTGCCGTCGAAGCAAGGGATCATTCTGACGCCCAGCGGTATCGCCTCGCCGACGGTGCTCAGCGCCCATCCCCAGGCACGGGCAGTGGCGATGTCAGAGGCGCAGATTCAGCGCTGCATCGAGCAGTTCTGCGCTGCCGCCCGTTACGCGCAACAGGCCGGCGCCACGCTGATTCAGTTGCAGGCGTCCAACGGCTATTTGATCAGCAGCTTTCTTTCGCCAAAGACCAATCAACGCGAGGACGACTGGGGCGGTACGCCGCTCAGGCGCGCCAGGCTGCTGCTGGCGATTGTCGAAGGCATTCGCCAGGCCACCGACCACAAAGTGGCCGTCACCGTGCGCCTGGGCATGGACGACGGCCTCGGTGAAGAAGGCCAACACGCGGCGCTGTTGGGTGACGTCGTCGCGGCGCTGGAAGCCAGCGGGGTCGCAGCGATTACCTGCTCGCTGGGTATCAGCGAGACCTTCCGCTTCTTTTTCAAGAACACCGAACAAGCCTTGGCCATGTCGCGGGAAGGCTGCCGCTATCTGAAACGCTTCGTGCGCATTCCGCTGGGGTTTACCGGCTCGGTGGCAAACGTGGCGCAAGCCAACGAAATCATCGCCAGCGGCGATGCCGATTTTGTCGGCTTCGGCCGCGCCATGCTCGCCGACAACCACTTTGTCGCCAAGCAACTGGCGGGGCGAGCGAATCAGGTCAATCGCTGTCGAGGCGATGCCTTTTGTTTTCGCGACAAGAAAGAACCGATGGCCGAGCGCGTCTACTGCTGCGTCAATCCTGACTATCGACGGCCAGAACAACTACAACAGCACTACGAGGAAAACCTGAAATGAACTTCAGCGCCAAGATCGCCCTTGTTGTCGGGGGCACACGCGGGATCGGCTTCGATGTCAGCCAGAAACTCATCGAAGCCGGCTGCATCTGCTACATCACCGGACGCAACGAAGACGACGGCCTGACGGCGCAAAGTCGCCTCGGCGACAACTGCACGTTCATCAAAAGTGACGTCACCGACGAAGCCTCGGTCATCGAGCTGTTCCGCATCATCAATGACAAACACGGCCGACTCGATCTGGCGGTGAACAATGCCGGCGTCACCTCCAGACATGCACCGATCCGCGACATGGATTTCCCTGACTGGAAACGTGTGCTGGAGATCAACCTGCTGGGCCCGCTGCTGTTGCTCAAGCACGAGACCAATCTGATCTCGAAGCATGCGGGTGGCTCGATCGTGAACGTCTCGTCCTGCGCCGGTCTGCTGGGGGTTGCCAGGCAAAGCGCCTATTCCACCAGCAAGGCTGCGCTGAACATGCTGACCCAGGTTTGCGCGATTGAATGCGCTGAAGAGGCTTTGCCTGAGCGGCATTCGATTCGCGTCAATGCCGTGTGCCCGGGCCCGACGCTGGGCGGCATGAACTCCGAGGAACGCCTGAAAGCCAATCCGGAATCTACCAGGCACAAGTTGCAGGTCACGGCGATGAAACGCTTCGCCAATCCCGGCGAAATCTCTGCCGCGATCCTGTGGCTGCTCAGTGATGCCTCTTCGTTTGTCACTGGCACCGTAATGCCGGTGGATGGCGGCTTCTCCGCCGGTAAATTCTGATGCACACGGTCAAACGCAATCCCGGCACCGGCTCGCGCGAGAAGGGCAAACACCGGGTGTTCATCACCGGTGTGAGCAGCGGTATCGGCGAGGCGCTGGCGCAGCTGCATCTGCAAAACGGCCATACGGTTTTTGGCACCGCACGGCGTCAGCCCTATGCACTGATGGACCATCCGAATTTCCGTTTTCGGCCGTTCGATCTCTCGCGGCCGAGTGAGATGGGCGAGCTGTTCAAGGATAACTTTGCCGAGGTTCTGGAGCTCGGCGTCGACCGGTTTTTCCTCAATGCCGGGGTCAGCGGCAACGTGCCGGGACGTGGCGGTGACTTCACCCTCGACGAATTGCAGCATGTGCTCAACGTCAATGTGCTGGCCAACAAAGCCATTCTCGATCTGATGTTGGCTTCGGCACCGCGGCCGGCGACTTGCGTGCTATCGGCCTCGATGGCCGGCGTGCGCTTTCGCGCGGGTACGCTGCCGTACAGCCTGTCGAAAGCCGCGCTGGCGGCATTGGCCGGCGTCTACGCCGAAGAAAACCCGGAGATCTTTTTTGCCGTACTCGGCCTGTGCAACGTCGATACCGGTTTGTCGCGGCAGGTGAGTTTCAGCCAGCGCACCGCTGACTTCGCCGACCTCAAGTCGCTGCAACAACGAGCCCTGGCGCCCGGTTACATGGTGTCGCCCGCGCAACGTGCAAAAGACATCCTGGCGGTGATTGACGCGCCCGAGGCTTACGGGATCAAGAGCGGAATCTTCGTCGACATGCGCACGGCGCTGGCCGATCACCAGAAAGCGCACCCGCCATTGTCCCAAGCGTAGTGAACGCAGGGACCTGCATCAGCCAATAAAGGAATGTTGGAATGTTCAATCAAGTCAAAGCGCTGACCGAGTCAGCCGTTCGGCAACAGGATCTGTTGTTGAGCACCCCGATCGATTTGTCCCGTGGGGAAGACAGCCGTCTCTATGGTGTGGACGGCAGCATCGACTCCCTGACCCTGGTTTCGATCATCGTCGATGTCGAGGAAAAGCTGCGCAGCCAGCTCGGCGTTGACGTGCGTCTGGCCGATACCACCGACCTGCCCGACACCGCCACACCGTTTGCCACGTTGGGCACGCTGATCGCCTACATCATGGATCGGCTGTCGGCGGCGCAAGCACAAGCTCAAGCGGTTTGATCGAACGACGGGGTGTGTATGCAAGTTGAAGAATTTCTGGCGCATCTGAAAAGCGCCGGCAAGCAAGCGGCGATTGTCAGCGATGAGGGCCGCTTTACCTATGATCAGTTGCAGCAGCAGATAACCGCATATGGCGACGAGCTGGCGGCAAAATCCGTGCGCGATTCGTGTGTGTTGCTGGTCGACAACTACAGCTTCAACAGCGTGTGCATGCTGTTCGCGCTGTGGCAGCACAACAACGTGGTCGCGCTTTCCGTACCCAAGGACGAGGAGCAACTGGCGAATCTGGCGGGCGCTGCAGGGGCACGGTTTTCCGTGATCGGCGGGGCGCCGGAGTTTGCGGTCACCCGTCACGAAAACAGTCGGGTGCCGCCGACCGTTGACGGACTGCTGTCGCGCCGTCAGGCCGGTTTCATCGTGTTTTCCTCAGGCTCGACAGGTCCCGCCAAAGGCGTTGTGCATGCCATTTCGCCGTTCTTCGAGCGCTACCTGAGTGCCGAGCGTTGCGGCGCGATTCTGGCGTTTTTACTGTTCGATCACATCGGCGGTCTGGTCACGGTTTTGCAGGCGCTGGCTACCCACGGCACGTTGATCCTGCCCAGGGAACGCTCGCCGCAAGAGGTCGGTCGCTGCATCGAATCGTTCAATGTGCAAACCCTGCACGTATCGCCGACGCTGCTCAATCTGGCGACGGTCACCGGCGTGTTCCAGAAGTGGGACACCCGTAGCCTGGAGCGCATCTATTTCGGCTCGGAGCCGAGTTCACCGCAAGCGATCCAGCGCATTGCCAGCCTGCTGCCACAAGTGCAGTTGCAGCAGTTGTACGGGATGTCGGAAATCGGCGTGCTGCCATGTCGCAGCAAGGACGGTGACAGCGCGTGGATGAAGATCGACGACCCGAACTACAGCCTGCGGGTGGTCGACGGCATTTTGCAGGTGCGCGGGGCGACCAACATGCTCGGCTACCTGGCCAGCGCCGGTGACCTGTCGCACGATGGCTACCTGATCACCCACGATCTGGCCGAGGAACATGACGGCTACTTTCGGGTGACCGGGCGGGCGGTCGATCTGATCAATGTCGGCGGCAAGAAGGTATTTCCGTCGCACGTGGAAAGCGTGCTGATGGGCCTGGAAAACGTCTCCGACGTGGTCGTGTACGCGCAGCCGAATCCGCTGCTCGGGCAGATCGTTGCCGCGCGGTTCACGCTGATCGAGCCGGAGGCGCTGGAGGCGTTCAAGGTTCGCTTGTATCAACACGTTCGCGGTGTCTTGGCGCAGGAGCAACTGCCCAGGGTGGTCTCCATTGCGGAGAGCCCGCTGTACACCAGCCGTTTCAAGAAAATGCGTCACCCCGGCGTTCTCGCCCAGTCGTGAGACCGGTTTACTCATCACGTTATAAGGAAATGACCAATGGTTGATCTGGTAAAAATACGCGAAAGCATCGCTGAAATCCTGTTCATTGCGCCGGCCGAACTGCGCGGTGAAACCGTGCTGGAAAACAGCGACAACTGGGACTCGATGGCGCGAATCGGCATCGTCGCCATGGTGTTCGAACAAGCCGGCGTGAGCGTGTCGGGCGAAGAGATCGAGCGCGTGGTCACGGTGCAGGATCTGTTCGATCTGATCGACCGGAAAATCAAGGACGCCGCATGAGCCTGCTGACCATTGAAGACGTCGCCATCCGTGCGGTCACGGCTGCACTGCCTGAGCGGCGGGTGACCGAGGCGGACTTCGCCGAGCTGTTCGGTGCCAAGGAAGTGGCGCGCATCGCGAAAAGCACCGGTATCCAGTCGATCCGCGAAACCAGAACCCTGTATACCTCCGATCTGATCATCGCCGCGTGCCGCAACCTGCTCGATCAAGGGCATGCTGCGGCAGAGGAAATCGATGGTTTGATCGTGGTGACCCAAACCCCGGATTCCTGGGTACCGGGTGTCGGTTTCGTGGTGCAGCAGGCGCTCGGCCTGCCACAGCATTGTCTGGTGCTGAACGTGGCCGCTGGCTGCTCCGGCTACATCAGTGCGCTGGTCCAGGCGGGCGCGCTGATCTCCTCCGGCGCCTGCAAGAAGATCCTGCTGTGCACCGGTGACGTCACCACGCGGATCCTCGACGAGCGCGACCGTCACGTGAAAATGCTGTTTGGTGACGCCGCGTCGGCGACCTTGCTGGAAGCAGGTGAAGGCAAATTCGAATTCATCTGCGGCGCCGACGGCAGCGGCGGTACCGCGCTGCATTCCGACATTGCCTACGCCAGAGAGGAGGGCAATCCCGTCTGCGCGACTATCCAGCGTTTACAGATGGACGGCACGGCGGTGATGAACTTTGCCCTGAACCGGGTACCGCAGACCGTCAAGGCCTTGCTCGATGCCACGGGGTTGAGTCCGGCTACGCTGGACTTGCTGGTGCTGCATCAGGCGAACGAGTTCATGCTCAACTACCTGCGGCGGATGATTGGTGTGGCGGCGGAGAAAATGCCGGTCGACATCGATGGCGTCGGCAACACCAGCTCCACCTCGATTCCGATTGTGTTGTCGCGCCACGCCGCGATGGGTACGCCGCAGGCTGAACACGTTGTGCTGTGCGGTTTCGGCGCCGGGTTGTCGTGGGGCGCGTTGAAGGCGGATCTGCGCCAGACCGTCGCCGTGGCGCCTTGCGATGTGCCGGAAAAAATCGCTCAGGCAGAAAGTGAGCGTTTGCAAGCCTGAATCAAGCACTGCACGGCAGCTTCGCGGCGAAGCCCGCATCCACCCGCAAAGCTGCCGTGCCCGGGTTCAAATCGACTGATCAAACGAGACAGCTGTCATGAGCCGCACCTTCTGCAACGCACTGGGTATCATCGGGCGCAAGGACAATCTGCTATGGGAATATCCTTCGCCGTTTCTGCCGCTGTTCCAGTTTCACGAGCGCCATGAGTCAGGCCCGATTCGTGCGCAACCCGAGGCCATCATCGCCGCAGTTTGCGCGCTGAACATGCGCGATGACCGCGTCGTCGATGTGCTGCTGTCCCTGCGCGAACTGCCGGGGAAAATACTGCGCAAGTTTGGCGACCGAACAGTGCCGCAGGAACCTGCGCCGTTCGGATTTGACGCTTTCACCTTGCTCGAACGCACCCCGACTGAAGTGTCTCTAGGCCTGGCCGGACGCTTCTGGCGCCCTGATCTGAAGACCGGCCACATCGCTGACGCTCATGCATTCAAAGTTCTGGATGACCCACACGTAGCCAAACTGGTGCTGCGTTTTCAGGTCGTCGAACACCCTCAAGGCATGCGTACGCTGCGCACCGAAACCTTCGTGTATTGCGCCACCACGCGCAGCAAAGTGCTGTTTACCCCTTACTGGCTGTTGATTCGTCTGGCCAGCGGCTGGATTCGGCGGCGTAACCTTGCTGCCATTCAGCGGCAATTTTCGACGGAACGGGTTGTGTAAAAAACTGCATCAATTGGTTACATTGATAGCCTCTGCGAATCAGTCTCTCCGAGTCCCGCCATGGCCATCAACTTCGACCTCAACGACCTGCAAGCCTTTCGCGCCGTGGTCGAGCAGGGCAGTTTCCGCAAGGCCGCCGACACCGTGCGCCTGTCACAACCGGCCCTGAGCCGACGCATCGAGAAGCTCGAAGACGCCCTCGGCGTAAAGCTGTTCGAGCGCACCACGCGCAAGGTCAGCCTGACCCAGGCCGGGCGTGGCTTCATGCCCAGCGTCGAGCGTTTGCTGGATGATCTGGATGTGGCGTTGCTGGGCATCAGTGAAGTCGCATCCACCCGACTCGGTCATGTCACCGTGGCCTGCGTGCCGTCGGCGGCCTATTACTTCATGCCGCGGGTGGTCGCTCGCTATCACCAGCAGTTTCCACGGATCAAGGTCAAAGTCCTCGATTCCAGCGCCCACGATGTGCTCAGCGCAGTGGTCAACGGCGAGGCGGATTTCGGTTTGAGTTTTCTCGGCACGCAGGATGCCAAAGTCGATTTCGAACCGCTTGTGCAGGAGTGCTACGTCGTTGCGTGCCGGCGCGATCACCCGTTGGCCGGACGCAGCAGCGTGACCTGGGACGAGTTCTATCAGCAGGATTACATCTCGCTGGACAAGACGTCCGGCAACCGCTTCCTCCTTGATCAAGCCTTGAGCAGCGTGGTGCCGCAGCGCCAGAGCATTTGCGAGACGCGGCATGTGACCACGATGATTGGTCTGGTGGAGGCGGGGCTTGGTGTGGCGGCGGTGCCGTTGATGGCGATGCCCGGACCGGATCATCCGATTCTGACGCGAGTGCCGTTGACCGATCCGCAAGTGATGCGCAGTGTCGGCATCATCAAGCGCCGGGGTCGCACGTTGACCCCGGCAGCATTGGAACTGGAGCGGCTGGTGGTGGAAATGAAAGTCCAGCCGCCAATGATCAGCGCTTGACCGAATCCAGCCCGGTGGCCTGCACGTCAGCCTGAGCGGCAGGCGCGGCGAGGTAGTCGAGCAAGGCCTTGGCCTCTTTTGGATGCTGCGCGCCGACCGGGATGCCGGCGGCGAAGCGCGTCACCGACTGCACCGACTCCGGAATCTTGCCGACAAAACTCACCCCCGGCACCGGCAGCAATTCGCTGACCTGCTGGAAGCCCAGTTGATAATCACCGGTGGCGACCACCGAGCCGACCGGGACTTTCGGGATCATCTTCGCTTTCGGTTTCAGTTGATCCTCGACACCGAGTTTGTTGAACAACTCCTTCTCGATGTACACGCCGCTGGCGCTGTCGGAGTAGGCCACCGATTTTGCGTCGAGCAGGGTTTTCTTCAGGCTTTCGACGCTGCTGATGTCCGGCTTCGGCGCGCCTTCACGCACCACCATACCGATCCGCGAATCCGCCAGTTCGACCCGCGAGGCCGGATCGACCTTGCCTTGTTTGATCAGGTCATCGAGGGCATAGCCGACCATGATCACCACGTCGGCGTGCTCACCGCGGGCGAGGCGGTTGGGGATCGCTTCCGGGGCTTTGCCCATCGACGGACCGAGCTGGGTATCGAGGGTGTTGCCGGTGGCGGCCGCGAATTTCGGGCCGAGGATTTTGTAGGCGGCGGTGAAGCCGCCCGACGTCATCACGTTCAGCTGTTCAGCATGGGCCAAAGCGCTGAAAGCGAAGAGGGCGATGGCGCTGAGATTGATCAGTTTTTTCAAGGTGATTGCTCCTTATGCGGCAACCGGTTGCAAACGGCCGCCTGCGCGGCGATAGAGGTACAACGTGGCGCACAACGCACACAGTGCGCCGACGCTCATCCAGTAACCCGGCGCCGCTTTGTCGCCGGTGTACTGGATCAGGAAGGTCGACATCGCCGGGGTGAAACCGCCGAAAATCGCGGTCGCCAGGCTGTACGCGAGGGAGAAACCGGCCACCCTCACTTCCACCGGCATGATCTCGGTCAGCGCTGGAATCATCGCGCCGTTGTACATGCCGTAGATGAACGACAGCCACAGCAGCGACAGCAACATGTGACTGAAGCTCGGCGCCTGCACCAGGTACGACAGCGCCGGATAGGTGGTGGCCAGCGCCAGCAGCGCCATGGCGATCAGCACCGGACGCCGGCCGACACGGTCGGACAACATGCCGCCAATCGGCAACCAGAAGAAGTTCGACACGCCGACCAGCAAGGTCACCAGCAAGGCATCGGAAGTGCTCAGGTGCAGCACGGTTTTACCGAAGGTCGGCGCGTACACGGTGATCAGATAGAACGCGGTGGTGGTCAGCGCGACCATCAGCATGCCGCCGAGCACCACGCCCCAGTTCTGGCCAAGCGTGCGGAACACTTCTTTCATGCTCGGGCGGTGTTTGCGTGCGGCGAACTCTTCGGTTTCCGCCAGGTTACGGCGCAGGAAAAAGATGAAGGGCACGATCATGCAGCCGACGAAAAACGGAATGCGCCAGCCCCAATCGGCAACCACGTCTGGCGCCATCCACGCGTTCAGCGCATAGCCCAAGGCTGCCGCGACGATGATCGCCACTTGCTGACTGGCCGACTGCCAGGCAGTGAAGAAACCCTTGCGGCCCGGCGTGGCGATTTCGGACAAATACACCGAAACACCGCCCAGTTCCGCACCGGCGGAGAAGCCTTGCAACAGCCGTCCGATCAGCACCAGGGCCGGCGCAAACAGACCAATGGTCTCGTATCCGGGCACCAGCACAATCAGGATCGTACCGCTGGCCATGATCGACAGGGTGACGATCAACCCTTTGCGGCGACCGACATCATCGATGTACGCACCCAGCACGATGGCGCCCAGCGGACGCATCAGAAAGCCTGCGCCGAACACTGCAAAGGTCATCATCAGGGAAGCGAACTCACTGCTCGCGGGGAAGAACACCGCCGCGATCTGCGTGGCGTAGAAGCCGAACAGAAAGAAGTCGAACTGTTCGAGGAAGTTGCCCGAGGTGACCCGGAAAATGGCGCCGGCCCGCGAGCCGCCGTGTGGGATTGAGGCTGTCATAGAAAAATCTCCACCGCTTTTATGACGTGCGCGGCGTGGAAGCGGCGCACGGTTGTTATTGCGGCGGATGGTCGCGCAGCTGTAACAGGATGTTAATTGCATTGTTGGCATGGATTGATGTGCAAAGCGGATCAATCCTGAAAACACCGTCTAACCTGCGGGAGCCAGCCTGCTGGCGATAGCGGTTTGTCAGTCAATGCAGATGTTGCATGTGCCGACGCCATCGCTGGCAAGCCAGCTCCCACAGTTTCTGCGGTGTGCCCACTTTTCCTGCAACACCAAAAAACCTTGTGGGAGCTGGCTTGCCAGCGATGGCGGAGTATCTGTTCAATAAAAACCATCGCCAGCCCAGGCAAAAAAACAAGGAATGATTTCCTGACTCAGCAGTCGGAGTTCAGGTATCACACATCTGAAGGAGGTTCACCGATGAACAGCAAAACCCTAATCGCCAGCCTGGCCCTCGTCGCCGGCATTGCCGGGATCAGCCCACTTGTTCAAGCGGCGCAAACCTCAAGCGAATCCACTGTCCAGTCGCCGACCAGCGACCGCGAATTGAAGGTCAACGACCGGGCTCCAGACATTTATCAGCGCAGCGACAAAGCGTTGAAAAACTGGAAACAGAAAGGCTTGAAAGCACCGGTCGATCAGGCGCAGTGGGTGCAGATCAATGACAAGTACGTGATGGTCATGATTACCAACGGCACCATTGTCGAGATGCAACCTGTCGAGCGTTAAGTCCCCGACTCAAAGCCCTGCGCATGCACTCGTGCAGGGCTTCCCACCTCAAAATCCTGCTGCGTCTGACCTCCTGCATCGCCAGATCCACAATCCGCGGAGTAATAGCGTTGCTCTGCGCAATCGGCTTGCCAATCACCGGCAATTCTGGGAAAACGGCCGCCATTTAAGCGATTGAGTGAATGTCATGAATGATGAACTGCAGGTAATCGATCTTCAGGTGGGCGAGGGCAAGGCTGCCGTCAAGGGCGCGCTGATTACCACCCATTACACCGGCTGGCTGGAAGACGGCAGCGAGTTCGATTCTTCCCACAGCCGTGGCAAACCTTTCCAGTGCGTGATTGGCACGGGCCGGGTGATCAAGGGCTGGGATCAGGGGCTGATGGGCATGCAAGTGGGCGGCAAGCGCAAACTGCTGGTGCCGGCGCATTTGGGCTATGGCGAGCGGACGATGGGCAAGATTCCGCCGAATTCGAATCTGGTGTTCGAGATTGAATTGTTGGAGGTTTTGACGCGGGAGGATTGAGGCTGGTAAACGCCGATCAATCAATGTCCATGCAACCTGTGGCGAGGGGATTTATCCCCGATGGACTGCGCAGCAGGCCTTCTTGAGATATCTCTTCGCGATCCCCCTCGTCACGATTACTTAGGCCACCATTGCCATCGCGTCCAGCGTCTCAGCCACTGTCTTTGCAAGTGACGGAAACCGGCGTTTCACCCGCTGCAGCGCTGGGAGTACAGCCTCCATTTCAAGCTCATCGAGTTTTCCCATAGCGGCCACGGCCGAGGCCACAATTGTTTCTCGCTCGCTTTCACACAACACCAGGCATGCGTTCTGCGCCCAGTGCCGATTCCGCTCATTGAGGCCCATGGCGACTAATGCGGCGACGACGTGGGCATCTGTTTTATTGGTCATGTGAAATTCTCCTTTGCGCCGTTTTTCCTTGTGGCGAGGGAGCTTGCTCCCGCTGGGTTGCGAAGCGACCCCAAGAGCCATCGATCCGGATCGGATTCGGATTTCGACTGCCGTGCAACTAGCAGGTACACCGCCTTCGCGAGCAGGCTCGCTCTCACAGTGGGAGTGAAGTTGCTTTCCGCATCCCGTTCATCCCTCGAATGCTCACCAAGCTTGCGATTGCCCAAGCCATCGGCGACTATGTGCGCCATATAGGGGTAGGGGGTATAGGTATGTCGCACATTCATGAACACAAAGACGAGCTGCTCAACCGCGTACGGCGCATTGCCGGCCAGGTACAGGCCGTTGAGAAAGCGCTCGAGGGCGATGCCGATTGCGCCAAGACCTTGCATCTGGTGGCGGCGATTCGCGGGGCGGTCAACGGGTTGATGGAGCAGTTCATCGAGGCTCATACCCGTGAGCACGTGGCGCATCCCGATCTCACCGATGAACAGCGCGCTCAGGGCGCCGAAGATCTGTTGCAAGCCATCCGCCGTTACTCCAAATAGAGCATCCGCATCATGAGCCTGACCCCAAACGCTGAGCGTTTCAGCCACGATCACCAGTTCCTCGGCGCGTCTCACGACGAAAACGCCCGCCGCACCCTGTGGGTGGTGGCGCTGACCTTTGTGATGATGATCGGCGAGATCGCCGCCGGTTACATCACCGGTTCCATGGCCTTGCTGGCCGACGGTTTCCACATGGCGACGCATGCCGGGGCGTTGGGCATTGCTGCTGCGGCCTATGGTTTCGCCCGGCGCAACGCCAACAACCGCCGCTACAGTTTCGGCACCGGCAAGGTCGGCGATCTGGCCGGTTTTGCTTCAGCCATGGTGCTGGGGCTGGTGTCGCTGGGCATTGCCGGCGAGTCGATTTTTCGTTTGTTCGAACCGACCACCGTGGCGTTTGGCGAAGCGACCGTGATCGCGATTGTCGGGCTGGGCGTGAACGTCCTCAGCGCCTTCCTGTTGATGGGCCATCACGGCCATGACCACGGCCATCATCATGACCACGGTCATGATCATCATCACCATCACGACAACAACCTGCGTTCGGCCTACGTCCATGTGCTGGCCGACGCCCTGACCTCGGTGCTGGCGATTGCCGCGTTGCTGGCCGGGCGCTATCTCGGCTGGGTATGGCTGGACCCGGCGATGGGGATTGTCGGCTCGATTGTCATCGCGAAATGGGCCTATAACCTGATGCGCGATAGCGCTGCGGTTCTGCTCGACACCACCGACGAACCGGTGGCGGCGGAGATCCGCGAGTTGCTGGAAACCTCCGAGGATGTGCGCATCAGCGATCTGCATGTCTGGCAGGTCGGCCCGCAGGCGCGGGCGGCGATTGTCAGTGTGGTCGCGGCGGCGGGCGTGACGGCGGAGGCGATCCGCGAGCGGCTGGCGCCGGTGCATGAGCTGTCGCACCTGACCATTGAGCTGCGCAGCGCTTAAGGCTGCATTGCGCTGAACAGTGGAATCCGCCCATTGAGTGATGGGCGGTAATGCCACGTCAGTTGTTGCAGATTCATACCCTGATCAAGGATTTCTCTGACAGTCGCAGCGGCAATGCTCAGCGCCAGCGTCTGTCCCGGACACTGATGCCGCCCGCTGCCAAAGCTGAAACTGCGCCGGTCAGGACGCTCCAGCAGAAACCGCTCGGGCTCTGCATTTAACAAAGGATCGCGGTTGGCCGAGGCCAGCAGCACCAGAATCACCTCGCCGGCCTCTAGCCGCACGCCATCGATCTCGCAAGTCTGTGCGACAAAGCGCCGAGTGTTCTGCACCGATGGATCAAATCGCTGAACCTCGGCCAGCAGTGCGATCATTGAGGCGTTGCGCAATTCAGGCTGACGCCGTAGCGCGATCAACGCGTTACCGATCAGGCCGGCAGTTGCTTCAAACGTCTGCGAACAGAGGCCGATCAGGTTGGCAATCAGGGTCTCTTCGTCTCCTGCAAATCGCTGCTCGATCGCCTTGAGCAACTCGCTATCGGCTTCGGCCAGCAACTCGATGAAATAGCCGTGCAATTGCTCCGCCGCCGCATGCGCCGCCGCCAGCTGCAGGTCATTGCTCAGCGGCGACAGGCAGGCGACGAAATCCGCGGTCAGTTCACTGATCGCCCGGCCTTGCGCCGGGGTGAAGCCGAGCAGCGCCGCGACCACGCACACCGGGCCGCGAAACATCACCTTATACAAGCCGTCGGCGTCCGCTGCCATCAGCCGTGCTGCCACCAATGCGCGTACCTGATCGTCATCGATCAACTGCAGTCCCGGTTCCACCGCAGAGCGTGGGCAGCGCTGACGTTCGCCATCATTCATCCGCATCAACTGCCCGAACACCTTGCCGGCCAGCCCCGAGGCAATCGCCTTGGGCACCGGTTCCTGCAATGGTCGCACCCGACAATCGGCATGCGTCAGCACCGCACGCACCGCTCGGGCGCTGCTGGCGACCCACAGCTTCAATCCATGATCAAAGGTCAGTCCGCCCTCGGCGCGCAGTTTGGCGTAGTAGGGGTAGGGATCGGCATGCGTCGCAGCGATGATCGGGTCCATGGTTCACAGCCTTGTCGTCGGGAAAGTGATGCGAGTATCTTCAGTTCGCAGCGACGACGATTCGTCGGGGAGCGAAATATGCACGCAGAACATCAAGACATCGGCGTTTCGCAGGTGGCGGCCGCCATCGCCGAACCGGCACGCACGAAAATTCTCTGCTCGCTGATGGACGGCCACGCCCGCACCAGCACTGAATTGGCCGCCGTCGCCGAGGTCAGCGCGTCCACTGCCAGCGCGCACCTGGCCAAACTCAAGGAGCTGTCGCTGGTACGCCTGCATGTGCAGGGCCGCCATCGTTATTACAGCCTCGCCGATCAGCGGGTGGCTCAGGCGCTGGAAGCGTTGATGGTGATCGGCCAGAACGCCGCGCCGAGTTTCAAGCCGCACACCCCGGATCGCCTGCAATTCGCCCGCACCTGCTACGACCACATGGCCGGCACGCTCGCGGTTTTGTTGCACGACCGTATGCTCGAGGCGGGGTGGCTGATGGAGACCGACGAGCGGGGTTATCGCCTGAGCGAGAGTGGCGAGGCGTTTTTCGAAGGCTTGGGGATTGAAGTTCAGGACTTGATTACGTTGCGCCGCAAGTTTGCTTGCCCGTGCCTGGACTGGAGCATGCGCCGGCCGCATCTGGGCGGTTCGTTGGGCGCGGCGTTGTTGCAGATGGCGCTGAAACGCAAGTGGGTGACGCAGGATCTTGATAGTCGGGCGTTGGCGCTCACCGTGGCGGGGCGAAAGGAAATGGGTAATCGGTTTGGTCTTGAGTTGCCGTTAGACGCGAAGATCAAAAGATCGCAGCCTGCGGCAGCTCCTACAGTAAGTCCGTACACCCGATAAATCTCGACCCTGCCCAATCCCTGTAGGAGCTGCCGCAGGCTGCGATCTTTTGATCCGGTTTTGCACCTTGTGCCAATCCAACAGACTCGATACTGTACGCATAACCAGTACAGGGTCTTCGCCATGCAAATCATCGACAAGCTCAGCATTCTCGCCGACGCCGCCAAGTACGACGCCTCCTGCGCCAGCAGCGGTGCGCCCAAGCGCAGCTCCGAGGGCAAGAGCGGGTTGGGCTCGACCGACGGCATGGGCATCTGCCACAGCTACACGCCGGACGGTCGTTGCGTGTCGCTGCTGAAAATCCTCCTGACCAACTTCTGTCTCTACGACTGCCAGTACTGCGTAAACCGCCGCTCCAGCGATGTGCCGCGTGCACGCTTCACCCCCGAGGAAGTGGTGACGCTGACCCTGGATTTCTACCGGCGCAACTGCGTCAGCGGGCTGTTTCTCAGCTCCGGGATCATCCGCTCGGCGGACTACACCATGGAACAACTGGTGCGCGTGGCGAAGCTGTTACGCGAAGAGCATGAGTTTCGCGGCTACATTCACCTCAAGACCATTCCCGAGGCCGATCCGGCATTGATCGAGGAGGCCGGGCGCTACGCCGATCGCCTCAGCGTCAATATCGAACTGCCCACCGACGCCAGCCTGCAAACCCTGGCCCCGGAGAAACAGATCGGTTCAATCAAGCAAGCGATGAACACCATCTACACCGGCGTGCAAACGGTGCTCAACGAACCGCGTTCGGCGAAGTTCGCCCCGGCCGGGCAAAGTACGCAAATGATCGTTGGTGCCGATGACACCGATGACAGTACGATTCTGCACAGCGCTCAGTCGCTGTATGGCAATTACCGCTTGCGGCGGGTCTACTATTCGGCCTTCAGCCCGATTCCCGACAGCCCGACAAGCGTGCCATTGGCCGCGCCACCGCTGATGCGCGAGCACCGTCTGTATCAAGCCGATTTCCTCTTGCGCAGCTACGGCTACAACGCTGATGAATTGCTCAAGGGCCCGGGTAATCTGGCGCTGGATATCGACCCGAAACTGGCCTGGGCACTGCAGAATCGCGAAGTGTTTCCGCTGGACCTGAATCGTGCCGAGCCGTCGTTGATCGCGCGTATCCCGGGCATCGGCCTGCGCACCACCGAACGTCTGGTGCAATTGCGCCAGCAACGGCGCATCCGCTACGAAGACGTGGCACGCATGCGCTGTGTGCTGGCCAAGGCCAAGCCGTTCATCATCACCAGCGACTACCACCCGCAGCAGGCCGAAGTCACCAGTCATATGCTCTATCAGCAACTGCGTGACCGGCCGCAGCCGCAGCAGATGGGGTTGTGGGGATGATCAATCTCGATTGCGACGACCTGTTCGACACCTGGCGCCAGCAGGCACGCTGGCTACTCAGCCATGAAGTCGACCCGAGTCTGGTGAGCTGGGCGTCGGAAGGGGTGAGCGATCTGTTTGCCAGTGACGTCTCGGTACCGGAGGGGCAGGGGCCGTTTCAGGCACGTATCCCCCGTGCACTGCTCGATACCCTGGAGCAAGCCGCGCGCTACCGGGGCGACCAGCGCTGGAGTCTGTTGTATGAAGTGCTGTGGCGAGTCAGCCATGGCGATCGCACGGCGATGATGGCCGGCGACAGGCTCGGCAGCGAGTTGCAGCGGCGGATCAAGCAGGTGCAGCGTGAAGCCCACCATTTGCATGCGTTCGTGCGTTTCATCGAACGTCCGCAGGATCAGCCAGGCCCGCAATACGTCGCGTGGCACGAACCGGCCCACGACATCCTGCACAGCGCCAGCGAACATTTCGTCAGGCGCATGGGCCGCCACCGCTGGTTGATCGCCACGCCGCGTGACGGGGTTTATTACGATGGCGAACAGTTGATTCATCAGCGCCAGTGCCCGGTGGAATGGCAGCAACTGGCGCAGAACGTCGATGATCCGCACGGCGAGTTGTGGCTGACGTACTACAGCCACATCTTCAACCCGGCGCGATTGAACGAGAAGGTCATGCAAGGGCATTTGCCGGTGCGGTTCTGGAAGAATCTGCCGGAAGGGGAGTTGATTCCCGGGCTGATTACCCAGGCGCGCACGGGCAAGCAGCAGAATGGGCAGGCGAGCGGGATCGCCGCGCGAGGCGGGAAGCGGATTGCGCTGAAATAGAAGATCAAAAGATCGCAGCCTTCGGCAGCTCCTACAGGAGATCTGTGTAGGAGCTGCCGCAGGCTGCGATCTTTTGATCTTGATTCTCACAACGAAAAAGCCCCCCATCAATCACTTGATGGAGGGCTTTTGTACATCAGTGTCCGTCAGATCAAACCTTAACGATCCAGCCTGCTGGCGCTTCGATGTCGCCGGTCTGCACACCCGTCAGCTCTTTGTAGAGCTTCTGGGTGACCGGGCCGACTTCGGTTTCGCTGTGGAACACGTGCAGGTGGTCGTTGTAGCTGATCCCGCCGATCGGGGTGATCACCGCCGCAGTACCGCAGGCGCCGGCTTCCTTGAAGTCCGACAGTTTGTCGATCAGCACGTCGCCTTCAATCACTTCCAGACCCAGACGGGTTTTCGCCAGTTCGATCAACGACAGGCGGGTGATGCCAGGCAGGACCGACGGCGAGTTCGGGGTGATGAACTTGTTGTCGTGGGTGATCCCGAAGAAGTTGGCCGAACCGACTTCCTCGATCTTCTTGTGGGTCAGCGGATCCAGGTAGATGGCGTCAGCGAAGTGCGCTTTCTTGGCCTGGGAGCCCGGCATCAGGCTGGCGGCATAGTTGCCACCGACTTTGGCCGCACCAGTGCCTTGTGGGGCGGCGCGGTCGAAGCTGGAGATCTGGAAATTGTGCGGCGTCAGGCCGCCCTTGAAGTAGGCGCCGACCGGGATCGCGAATACCGAGAAGATGAACTCCGGCGCGGTACGCACGCCGATGTTGTCACCCACGCCGATCACGAACGGACGCAGGTACAGCGCGCCGCCGGTGCCGTATGGCGGGATGAAGCGCTCGTTGGCGCGAACCACTTCCTTGCACGCTTCGATGAACTGCTCGGTCGATACGTGCGGCATCAGCAGGCGGGCGCAGCTGCGCTGCATGCGCGCGGCGTTCTGGTCGGGACGGAACAGGTTGATCGAGCCGTCCTTGCAACGATAGGCCTTCAGGCCTTCGAAGCACTGCTGGCCATAGTGAAGGGCAGTCGAGCCTTCGCTGATGTGCAGCACGTTGTCTTCGGTCAGGGTGCCTTTGTCCCACTCGCCATTGCGAAAGTACGACAGATAGCGTTTGTCGGTCTTGATGTAGTCAAAACCCAGCTTGTCCCAATTGATGCTTTCGTTACCCATGACACCCTCTATCACTGAACAACCGTCGAAACGGTTCAAGGCTTCTGACGTTTTTTTGGATGGGCACAACAATACTTCATTCTTGCGCGGTTTCGCAGCCCGGACGATGGGGGGATAAGCAGATTTATTAGCCTGCTTATGAAAAATCGCTGTCCATCGTTGAAAAGATCGCAGCCTGCGGCAGCTCCTACAGAATCGGTACCCCCTGTAGGAGCTGCCGCAGGCTGCGATCTTTTGATCTTTAAAGGTGCAACGCATGCCCCAAAGCACGCAACGCCGCTTCCTGCACCGCTTCACCCAGGGTCGGGTGCGCATGGATGGTGCCGCCGATGTCTTCCAGGCGCGCGCCCATTTCCAGACTTTGCGCGAACGCGGTCGACAACTCGGAAACGCCTGCCCCGACCGCTTGCCAGCCGACTATCAGATGATTGTCGCGACGCGCGACCACGCGCACGAAGCCGCTTTTCGATTCCAGGGTCATCGCCCGGCCATTGGCAGCGAACGGGAAGCTGGAAACGATGCAGTCCAGTCCGGCAGCCTTGGCTTCGTCCGGAGTCTGACCAACCACCACCAGTTCCGGGTCGGTGAAGCACACGGCGGCGATGGCGGTCGGGTTGAATTCGCGGGATTTGCCGCTGATCAGCTCGGCAACCATTTCGCCCTGGGCCATGGCGCGATGGGCGAGCATCGGTTCGCCGCTGAGGTCGCCGATGGCGTAAACGTTGCGCATGCTGGTCTGGCAGCGGCTGTCGATCTTGACCGCCGAGCCGTTCATGTCCAGGTTCAGCGCTTCAAGGTTCCAGCCCTGCGTATTCGGCTTGCGCCCGACTGCCACCAGCACCTGATCGGTTTCCAGATTGAGGGTGTCGCCGTTCGGGTCACGCACCTGCAAGGTGCCGTCGAAACCCAGCACGCTGTGCTTGAGATAGAGCTTCACGCCCAATTGCTTCAGCGCTTCGTGCACCGGTTGCGTCAACTCGGCATCATAGGCTGGCAAGATACGATCCTGCGCCTCGACCACGCTGACTTCGGCGCCGAGCTTGCGGTAAGCAATGCCCAGCTCCAGACCGATGTAACCGCCGCCCACCACCACCAGACGTTTGGGCACGGACTTCGGTGCCAGCGCTTCGGTGGAGGAGATGATCGGCCCGCCGATTGGCAGGATCGGCAGGTTGACGCTGGTCGAACCGGTGGCCAGCACCAGATGTTCGCACTGGATCCGCGTATCGCCGACTTCCACGGTTTTGCCGTCGATGACTTTGGCCCAGCCATTGATGACCTGGACCTTGTTCTTTTTCAGCAGTGCGGCGACGCCGGTGGTCAGGCGATCAACGATGCCGTCCTTCCACTCGACGCTCTTGCTGATGTCGAGGGTTGGCGCCGAAACGCTGATACCCAGCGCAGAATGCTGACTGTGATGTCGTGTCTGGTGAAACTGCTCGGCCACGTGAATCAACGCTTTGGACGGAATGCAGCCGATGTTCAGGCAAGTGCCACCCAGCGATTGGACTTCGACCAGAATCGTCGAAATGCCCAGTTGCCCGGCACGAATCGCCGTGACGTAACCGCCGGGGCCGCCGCCGATAATCAGCAGCGTGGTGTTCAAGGTTTGCATTGCATCACTCCACAAACAGGGTCGCGGGTTGTTCGATCAAGCCACGAATGGCCTGGATGAAGAGCGCCGCGTCCATGCCGTCGACCACGCGGTGATCGAAGGAGCTGGAGAGGTTCATCATCTTGCGGATCACCACTTGGCCTTTGATGACCATCGGGCGTTCGACGATTTTGTTCACGCCGACGATCGCCACTTCCGGCAGGTTCAGCACCGGCGTGCTGACGATGCCGCCCAGCGCACCAAGGCTGGTCAGGGTGATGGTCGAACCGGACAACTCATCGCGGCTGGCCTTGCCATTGCGTGCGGCGTTAGCCAGGCGCGAGATTTCCGCGGCGCTGTCCCAAAGGCTGCGCGCTTCGGCGTGACGCACCACCGGCACCATCAGGCCGACATCGCTTTGCGTGGCGACACCGACATGCACTGCGCCGAGGCGGGTGATGACCTGGGCTTCGTCATCGTAACGGGCGTTCATCTGCGGGAAGTCGCGCAGGGCGACGACCAGGGCGCGGACGAGGAACGGCAGCAAGGTCAACTTGCCCCGGCTGGCGCCGTGTTTTTCATTCAGATGCGCGCGAAGTTCTTCAATCGCGGTGACGTCGATTTCCTCGACGTAGCTGAAGTGTGCGGCACGCTGGGTGGCGTCCTGCATGCGCTGGGCAATCTTGCGGCGCATGCCGATAACCTGAATCTGTTCTTCATCGTGACGCTGGGCGTAAGCGGCGGCTGCCGGCGCCGAGGCATTCGATTGACCCTGAGCCAGATAGGCATCGAGATCTTCGTGCAGCACACGACCGGCCGGGCCGGTGCCGCGTACCAGACGCAGCTGAATGCCCAGATCCAGCGCATGTTTGCGCACGGCCGGCGAGGCCAGCGGACGTTCATCAGCCTCGCGGGCAACCATCGGTCCCTGGCAAACCGGTGCGGAACGCGGTGCAGCAGCGGCGGCAGGTTTGCTCTCGACTGTGGCTTCAACTTTCGACGCAGCAGGCGGCTCTTTCGCAGCAACCGGTGCTGGCGCGGCGGACTCTCTCAGATTCCCGGCGCCTTCAACTTCAATGCTGATCAGTACACTGCCCACCGCCATCACTTCACCCGGCTGACCGCCGAGGGCAATCACCTTGCCGTGCACCGGCGATGGAATATCAACCATTGCCTTGTCGGTCATCACGTCCGCCAGCACCTGGTCTTCAACCACCAGGTCGCCGACCTTGACGTGCCACTGCGACAGTTCTACTTCTGCGATGCCTTCGCCGATGTCCGGCATCTTGATAACGTGCGTGCCCATTCAGACCTCCATGACCCGTTTCAACGCCGCGCCCACTCGGGACGGCCCTGGGAAATACGCCCACTCTTGCGCGTGCGGGTAGGGGGTGTCCCAACCGGTGACGCGTTCGATCGGCGCTTCCAGGTGATGGAAGCAATGCTCTTGCACCAGTGACACCAGCTCGGCGCCGAAACCGCAGGTGCGGGTGGCTTCGTGGACCACCACGCAGCGACCGGTTTTCTTCACCGACTTGACGATGGTTTCCAGGTCCAGCGGCCACAGGCTGCGCAGGTCGATGACTTCGGCGTCGACGCCGGATTCTTCAGCAGCAACTTGCGACACGTACACGGTGGTGCCGTAGGTCAGCACAGTCACGTCTTTGCCCGGACGGGTGATGGCGGCAACGTCCAGCGGCACGGTGTAGTAACCGTCCGGCACCTGGGCTTGCGGGTGTTTCGACCACGGGGTTACGGGGCGGTCGTGGTGGCCGTCGAACGGGCCGTTGTACAGGCGTTTCGGCTCAAGGAAGATCACCGGGTCATCGTTTTCGATGGAGGCGATCAGCAGGCCTTTGGCGTCATAAGGATTGGACGGCATGACGGTGCGCAGGCCGCAGACCTGAGTGAACATCGCCTCGATGCTCTGGCTGTGGGTCTGGCCGCCGTAGATGCCGCCGCCGCATGGCATGCGCAGGGTCATCGGCGCGGTGAACTCGCCGGCCGAGCGATAACGCAGGCGCGCCGCTTCGGAAATGATCTGGTCGGAAGCGGGGTAGACGTAGTCGGCGAACTGAATCTCGGCCACCGGGCGCAGGCCGTAAGCGCCCATGCCCACCGCAACACCGACAATGCCGCTTTCGGAGATCGGCGCGTCGAATACCCGCGAGGTGCCGTACTTGGTCTGCAGGCCTTCGGTGCAACGGAACACGCCGCCGAAGTAGCCGACGTCCTGACCGAACACCACCACATTGTCGTCACGCTCAAGCATCACATCCATGGCCGAGCGCAGGGCCTGGATCATGGTCATGGTGGTCGTGGTCATGGCGGTTTCCAACTGAATATTGTTGTTGTGATCGTTCATGTCAGATCCCCAACTGCTGACGCTGGCGCTTCAAGTGCTCCGGCATCTCTTTGTAGACGTCTTCGAACATGGTCGCGGCGCTTGGAATCTGCCCGCCGGCGAGGGTGCCGTACTGTTCGGCCTGTTTCTGCGCGGCAATCACCTCGGCTTCAAGCTCGGCGCTGACGGCGGCGTGCTCTTCTTCCGACCAGTGGCCGACCTTGATCAGGTGCTGCTTCAGGCGGGCAATCGGGTCGCCCAGCGGGAAGTGGCTCCAGTCATCGGCAGGACGGTATTTCGACGGATCGTCGGAGGTCGAGTGCGGGCCGGCGCGGTAGGTGACCCATTCGATCATGGTCGGGCCAAGGTTGCGCCGGGCGCGTTCGGCAGCCCAGGCGGAAGCGGCGTAGACCGCGTAGAAATCGTTGCCATCGACTCGCAGCGAGGCGATGCCGCAACCGACGCCGCGTCCGGCGAAAGTGGTGGCTTCACCGCCGGCGATAGCCTGGAAGGTCGAGATCGCCCACTGGTTGTTGACCACGTTGAGGATCACCGGCGCGCGGTAAACGTGGGCGAAGGTGAGGGCGGTGTGGAAGTCCGATTCGGCGGTGGCGCCGTCACCGATCCACGCCGAGGCGATTTTCGTGTCGCCCTTGATCGCCGAGGCCATGCCCCAGCCGACGGCCTGAATGAACTGGGTCGCGAGGTTGCCGGAGATGGTGAAGAAACCGGCGTCCTTGACCGAGTACATGATCGGCAGCTGCCGGCCCTTGAGCGGATCGCGCTCGTTGGACAGCAGTTGGCAGATCAGGTCGACCAGCGGCACTTCGCGGGCCATCAGGATGCTTTGCTGGCGGTAGGTCGGAAAGCACATGTCGTCGATATTCAAGGCCAGGGCCTGAGCACTGCCGATGGCTTCTTCGCCAAGGCTTTGCATGTAGAACGACATTTTTTTCTGGCGCTGGGCGACCACCATGCGGTTGTCGTAGATCCGCGTCTTGAGCATGGCGCGCATGCCCTTGCGCAGGATCTCGACCGGCACGTTTTCAGCCCAGGGGCCGAGGGCGTTGCCCTGATCGTCGAGCACCCGAATCAGCCCACGCGCCAGGTCGGCGGTGTCGGCAGGTTCGACGTCGATGGAAGGTTTGCGCACCGTGCCGGCATCGGTCAGATGCAGGTAGGAGAAGTCGGTTTTGCAGCCTGGACGGCCCGAGGGTTCAGGGACGTGCAGACGCAGCGGTTCATACGCTTGGGTCATGGCTTCTACGCTCGATCTTGTGAATTTCTTGTAGTGAGCTGGCAATCATTCTTGGGTGAAAGAAATCTTGTCCTACAACAATCATAGGCCCGGCCAAGAAGAATATTTCTCTCTGTTTCGTTGCGCTGGAGACGATTTGCAGATAGAAATTCTGCATAAGCATAAAAAACAGGTGGTTTTGTCTCATGCGCAAACTGGACCGTACCGACATCGGCATTCTCAACAGCCTTCAGGAGAACGCGCGCATCACCAACGCCGACCTCGCGCGCTCGGTGAACCTGTCGCCGACGCCGTGTTTCAACCGGGTCAAGGCGATGGAGGAATTAGGGCTGATTCGCGAGCAGGTGACGCTGCTGGATGCCGATCTGCTGGGCCTGCATGTGAACGTGTTCATTCACGTCAGCCTGGAGAAACAGGTCGAGGAGGCGTTGCAGCATTTCGAAGAGGCGATCTCCGACCGCCCCGAGGTGATGGAGTGCTACCTGATGGCCGGCGACCCGGACTATCTGATCCGGGTGCTGGTGCCGACGATTCAGGCGCTGGAGCGGTTCATGATGGACTTTCTGACCAAGGTGCCGGGGGTGGCGAACATTCGGTCGAGTTTTGCCTTGAAGCAGGTGCGCTACAAGACGGCGTTGCCGTTGCCGGCCAATGGGTTGACCCTCGGGTCCTGAAGATCAAAAGATCGCAGCCTGCGGCAGCTCCTACAGGGACACCGTTTATGTGTGCCCTGTGTAGGAGCTGCCGCAGGCTGCGATCTTTTGCTTTAAAGCTTGTTGATCGGCACTTTCAAATAAACCACACCATTGTCCTCGGCCGGCGGCATGTTCCCCGCCCGCACATTCACCTGAATCGCCGGCAGCAACAGCGTTGGCATGCCCAACCCGGCGTCACGTTTGGTGCGCATCTCGACAAACGTCGCCTCATCGATCCCGTCATGCACATGAATATTGCTCAGACGCTGCTCACCGACGGTGGTCTGGCATTGCGCCGCGCGGCCTTCGGGCGGGTAGTCGTGGCAGACGTAGAGTTTGACGCTGGCGGGGAAGGCCAGCAGTTTGTGGATCGAGTTGAACAGTTGATGCGCGTTGCCGCCGGGGAAGTCGCAGCGGGCGGTGCCGACGTCAGGCATGAACAGCGTGTCGCCCACCAGAATCTGTTCGCCATCGATCAGGTAGGCCATGTCCGCCGGGGTGTGGCCGGGGACGTGCAGGGCGGTGGCCTTGAGGTTGCCGATCATGAATGACTCGTTCGGCGCGAACAGGTGATCGAACTGCGAGCCGTCGACGCAGAATTCCGGCTCCAGATTGAACAGTGCTTTGAACACGTTCTGCACCTTGCTGATGGACTGGCCGATCGCAATCTTGCCGCCCAGTTCGCGGCGCAGGTACGGCGCGGCGGACAGGTGGTCGGCGTGGGCGTGGGTTTCCAGCAGCCATTGCACCTGCAAGTGGTGTTCTCGGACGAAGGTGATGATTTTGTTGGCCTGCGCGGTGCAGGTGCGACCGGCAGCGCCGTCGTAATCGAGTACCGGATCGACGATTGCACACTGCCCGCCATCGGCTTCATAGACCACGTAGCTGTAGGTCGAGGAGGCGGGGTCGAGGAAAGCTTCAATCTGCGCGGGCATGGACACCAACCTGAACGAGGAAAATGGGTTGCAACACTTTATCTAAAAACATAATGTTCGCAGCTTAAGTGACCTTGAAGGCATCGTGCAAATGCAATCCAGTCTGACCGAATGTGAAGTCGCCCAGTTGCGGGCGTCCGCCTCCAAGGCCTGCGCGCTGCTCAAGGCGCTGGCCAATGAGGATCGCCTGTTGATCCTGTGCCAGCTGACCCAGGGCGAGCGCAACGTCGGCGAGCTGGAAAAAATGACCGGCGTGCGCCAGCCGACGCTGTCCCAGCAGCTGGGCATCCTGCGCGATGAAGGGCTGGTGGCGACCCGTCGTGAAGGCAAATACATCTTTTACGGTCTGGCCAGTCCTGAAGTGATTCAGGTGATGAAGACCCTGTCCGGGTTGTATTGCGGAGCGGTGCTCAAGAGCTGGGGTCACCCCTGAATGCCAGCTCCCACAGGTTTAGTGGTTTGATTCAAAAAAATCCTTGCATGCAGCAATAAGGAACAAGCAATGAACGATCAACACTGGGGCCCATCCATCAGTGCCGATATCGTGGTCATCGGCGGCGGCACCGCCGGCATCGGCTTCGTCGCCAGTCTGCTCAAGCGTGATCCCACTCTAAAAGTCACCGTGATCGAGCCAAGCGCCCAGCACTACTACCAACCGGCGTGGACGCTGGTCGGCGGTGGCGCCTACGACGTCAAGGACACCGTGCGGCCGATGAGCAAAGTGATGCCGCGTCAGGCCACCTGGATTCAGGCGGCAGTGACTGCGGTTGATCCCGACGCACGTCAGCTCACGCTCAACGATCAACGCCGCGTCACTTACCAGAACCTGATCGTCTGCCCCGGCCTGCGGCTGGCCTGGGAGAAGATCGAAGGCCTGCAGGAAAGCCTTGGTCAGCACGGCGTAACGTCCAACTACAGCTATCAGCATTCGCAATACACCTGGGATCAGGTGCAGAAACTGCGCGGCGGCAAGGCGTTGTTCACCCAGCCGGCGATGCCGATCAAATGCGCCGGCGCGCCGCAGAAGGCGTTGTACCTGTCGTGCGATCACTGGCGTAAAACCGGCGTCCTGAACAAGGTCGAGGTTGAATTCAACCTGGCCGGCGCCGCGTTGTTCGGTGTCGCGACCTTCGTCCCGCCACTGATGAAGTACATCGAAAAGTACAACGCGCAACTGGCCTTCAACTCCAACCTGGTCAAGGTCGACGGCCCGGCGAAAACCGCCTGGTTCGAGATCAAGGACGCCGACGGCAACCTCACCACACAGGCGAAAACCTTCGATCTGCTGCACGTAGTCCCGCCGCAAGTCTCGCCGGATTTCATTGCGCAAAGTGCGCTCGCCGACGCTGCCGGCTGGTGCGAAGTCAATCCGCATAGCCTGCAACATCCGCGTTACCCCGAGGTGTTCGGCCTCGGTGATATCTGCGGCACCAGCAATGCGAAAACCGCTGCGGCGGTGCGCAAGCAGGTCGTGGTGGTCGCGGAAAACCTGCAGGCCCTGCGCAAGCAACAACCGCTGCCACTGAAGTACGACGGCTACGGTTCGTGCCCGCTGACGGTGGAGAAGGGCAAGGTGATCCTCGCCGAGTTTGGTTACGGCGGGAAGTTGCTGCCGACTTTCGCCCTCGATGCGACCGTGCCGCGCCGCTTGGCGTGGTTCCTCAAGGCGACGCTGCTGCCGTGGTTCTACTGGAACGGCATGCTCAAGGGCCGCGAGTGGCTGACCGGTTTGTCCAAAGTCGACTGAGAACTCCCTATGTTGCTGGCAAGTCTGTTTGGCGTATTGATGGGGCTGATTCTCGGGCTGACCGGGGCGGGCGGCGGGATTCTCGCGGTGCCGGCATTGGTGCTTGGTCTCGGCTGGAGCATGACTCAGGCCGCGCCCGTGGCGTTGTTCGCCGTCGGCAGTGCGGCGGCAGTCGGCGCGATCGACGGTTTGCGTCATGGGCTGGTGCGCTACCGCGCGGCGCTGCTGATCGCCGCGCTTGGCGCGGTGTTTTCGCCGCTGGGCATTTACTTCGCGCACCAGTTGCCGGAGAAGATCCTGATGATCCTCTTCAGCCTGCTGATGGTCATGGTGGCCTGGCGCATGCTGCGCCGCGAACGTGCGCAAACGGGGCCGAGCGACCACGGCCACGCCAGTTGGGGGCAGAAAAACTGCATGCTCAATGAGCAGACCGGGCGTTTCGACTGGACCGCCAAATGCACCGCGACCCTCGCGGCGCTGGGTGCGGTGACCGGCGTGGTCTCGGGCTTGCTCGGCGTCGGCGGTGGCTTCCTGATCGTGCCGGCGTTCAAGCAACTGACCGATGTGCAAATGCGCGGGATTGTCGCGACGTCGCTGATGGTGATCAGCCTGATTTCGGCGATTGGTGTGATCGGCTCGTTTCACGCGGGTGTGCGGATTGATGCTCAGGGCGCGGCGTTTATCGTGGCCAGCATCGTCGGCATGATCATCGGCCGCAAACTGTGCGCGCGGGTGCCAGCGCGGACGTTGCAGGTGGGGTTTGCCAGCGTGTGTCTGGTGGTGGCGGGGTATATGTTGTTGCGTGCCTGAATGTTGGCAGATCAAAACATCGCAGCCTTCGGCAGCTCCTACAGGAAGCGCATTCCCATGCAGGAGCTGTCGAGTGAAACGAGGCTGCGATCTTTCAGGCTGTTACAGCACCAGATGCGGTAGCCATAGGGAAATGGCGGGGATGTAAGTGACCAGCATCAACACCAGAAACAGCACCGCATAAAACGGCAGCAGCGCCTTCACGGTGCTTTCGATACTGACCTTGCCCACCGCCGAACCGACAAACAGCACCGCACCCACCGGCGGTGTTATCAGCCCGATCCCGAGGTTGACCAGCATGATCATGCCGAACTGCACTGGATCGACACCGATGCCGAGAATCACCGGCATCAGGATCGGCGTCAGAATCAGGATCAGCGGCGCCATGTCCATCACCGTGCCGAGCAACAGCAGCATGACGTTGATGCACATCAGGATCACGTAGCGGTTGTCCGACAGGGTCAGGAACAGCGTGGTGATTTTCGCCGGAATCTGCATCAGGGTCATGATGTAGCCGAAGCTCGCGGCGAAACCGATCAGGATCATCACGATGGAAATGGTGCGTACCGTGCGGTGCATCAGCTTCGGCAGTTCACGCCACTTGTAGTCGCGGTAGATGAACATGGTCACGAAAAACGACCACAACACGGCGATGGCCGCCGATTCCGTGGCGGTGAAAATCCCCGAGAGGATGCCGCCGAGGATGATCACCATCGCCATCATGCCCCAGAGGGCTTCGCCGACGATTTTCAACGCCTGGCGCATCGGGATCACTTCACCCTTGGGGTAGTTGCGCTTTTTCGCGAAGATCAGGCACAGCACCATCAGGCAGGCGCTCATCATCAAGCCCGGCACGATGCCGGCCATGAACAGCGAGGCAATCGAAACCGTACCACCGGCGGCCAGGGAGTAGAGCACCGAGTTATGGCTGGGTGGCGTGAGCAGGGCTTGCACCGAGCCGCTGACGGTCACCGCGGTGGAGAAATCCCGTGGATAGCCTTTGCGTTCCATTTCCGGAATCAGCACCGAACCCACCGACGCGGTGTCGGCCACCGAGGAACCGGAGATCGCGCCGAAGAAGGTCGAGGCGACAATGTTGACCAGCGACAGGCCTCCGCGCACGAAACCCACCAGCACCCCGGCACACGCCACCAAGCGCCGCGACATGCCGCCCTCGGCCATGATCGCGCCGGCAAGGACGAAGAACGGAATGGCCAGCAGCGAGAACTTGTTCACCCCCGACGCGACCTGGATCATCACCGCCTGGAACGGGATGTCGATCCACCATGCACCGATCAGCGCGGCGGCGCCCAGCGCATAGGCGACCGGCATGCCGATCAGGATCAACAGGATAAAACTGCCCAGCAGAATCAGAGCGTCCATCAAGCGCCACCTTCACTTTCTTCAACCAGATCGAACTGCACGACCCGCCGTTTGCTCTGGTCACCGAGCACGAGTTTTTCCAGGACGAAAACCAGCGTCAGCAAGCCGCCCACGGGAATCGGCAGATAGGTCACGCCAACCCGCAGATCGGGCAGGGCCGCCATGAACTGGTTCCAGGTGGACATGCACAACTTGGCGCCCCAGATGGTCATGAAAATGCAGATTGACGCCATGAGCAGTTGCGAGAATATCGCCGCCGCAGATCTCAGCCGGGGTGGCATGCGGTCGGTGAGCATGGCCACGGCCATGTGCGCGCCGGCGCGGTAACTGGCGGCGGCACCGATGAAGGTGAACACCATCATCAGCAGGATCGCCGTGGGCTCGGGCCAGCTCGAACCGGTGCCCAGCACGTAGCGGGCGAACACGCCCCAGGGAATCATCAGGGAAATCGCCAGGACGGAAAGGCCTGCGACCCAGATGCACGTCATGTAGATCTTGTCGTTGATACGCAGCAGTAGATTCTTCATCGGGTTCCACCGTAACCGGGCGCGCCTGAGTCATCAGGTGCGCCGGGCCTGGTTAATGAGGACGGAGCGGGAGGCGTTACTGCACGGCTTCGATTTTCTTGATCAGGTCGGCGTACTTCGCACCGTACTTTTCCCGCACCGGTGCGGTGGCGTCGTAGAAGGGTTTCTTGTCGACCTCGATGAACTCGACGCCAGCGGCCTTGAGTTTTTCTTCGCTGGCAGCGGACTTCTTGTCCCACAGCACGCGCTCTTCAGCCTGGGCAGCCTTGGCGGCGGTCTTGACCAGCGCCTGTTGATCCGGGGTGAGTTTTTCCCAGGTGATTTTCGACATCACAATCGGCTCTGGCAGGATCAGGTGACCGGTCAGGCTGTAGAACTTGGCGTTCTGGAAGTGGTTGTGTTCGAGCAGGGTCGGCGGGTTGTTTTCCGCGCCGTCGATCACGCCGGTCTGCAAGGCGCTGAAGATCTCCCCGGTGTCCATGGCGATACCGTTTCCGCCCATGGCGTTCATCATGTCGATGAACATCGGGTTGCCTTGCACGCGAATCTTCATGCCCTTGAGGTCTTCAAGCTTGCGTACCGGTTTCTTGGTGTAGACGTTGCGCGTGCCGCCGTCCATCCAGGCCAGGGCCACGAGGCCGAATTCGGAGTTGGTGATTTTGTCGAGGATCTCGTCGCCCACTGCGCCATCGATGACGTTACGCATGTGTTGATGGTCGCGGAAGATGAACGGCATGTTGAACACGTTCACGTCCGGCACTACCGGGCCGACGATACCCAGGCTGACGCGAGACAGCTGTACCGCGCCGACTTGCATCTGCTCGATGACTTCCTTTTCAGAACCCAGCACGCCGCCGGGAAAGTATTGGAAGGTCAGCTCGCCGTTGGTTTCCCGGGTCAGGGTCTTGCCCATGTTTTCTTCGGCCACCACGGTTGGATAACCGGCGGGATGGATGTCAGCGAATTTGAGTTGCAGGGCCTGGGCGGCGCCAGTGAAGGTGAACATCAGCGGGAGTGCAGCGGCCAGCAAGGTGCGTTTGAAGTTCATGGGGGTGAGTCTCCAGTCTTGTTATTGTTGTGTTCAAGGCGCAGCGGTGCAGCAGAGGCGGGTGTTACAGGGAATCGTCGAACAGTGGTTCTTCCAGGCCTTTGACTCCGGGATTGAGGGCGAACACGCCGCCGGCCAGGGATTGCGGATCGCGGTCGTCGCCGGGACGAATCGAGGTCACGAAGAGGGTGTCCATGCGGCTGCCGCCGAAGGCACACATCGTCGGTTTCTTCACCGGCACTTCCAGCGAGAAATCGAGGCGCCCGTCCGGGGCAAAACGGTGAATCAGTCCGGCGTCGTTGGCGCAGATCCAGTAGTAGCCTTCGGCATCCACGGCAGCGCCATCCGGCCGGCCGGGGAAGTGCTTCATGTCAACGAAGATCCGCCGATTCGACGGGGTGCCGGTCTCGGTGTCGTAATCGAAGGCCCAGATCAATTGCACGTGCGGATGTGAATCGGACAGGTACATCGTCTTGCCGTCAGGGCTGAAGCCGAGGCCGTTCGGCACGATGAAGCCGTCGAGCTGCGCTTCGATCACACCAGACTGCCCGGCGCCGTAGCGGTAGAGCCGGCCTTCGGATGCGTTCAGGCCCATGTTCAGCACCATGCTGCCAGCCCAGAAACGGCCCTGGCGGTCGCAGCGACCGTCGTTGAGGCGCATGTCTGCTCGGCTGTGCTCGACGGTGGCGAGCCATTCGCTGTCGAGGCTGCCATCGCTGTGCGGGTGCAGATGAAAAAAGCCGCTCTCCATGCCGGCAACCCAGCCGCCACCGCTGTGACGGGCGATGCAGGCGAGCATCTGCGGGGTTTTCCAGGCATGCACATGGCCGGTGTCAGCGCTCCAGCGTTGCAGTCCGCCGTTGGCAATATCGACCCAATACAGCGCGTTTTCCTGCGGCACCCAGACCGGGCTTTCGCCCACGGCGTTGCGAGCATCGACGATCAATTCGGCTTGCATACTCATTCCTTTGCGTCGTTGGCAGAGTGTTCAGTCGCCGAAGGGGCCGGCCGCGACGAACGCGCCGCCCTGATAGACCCGCGCCGGGTCATCGGCGGCGGGCATAGGCTGCGCTTCGACTTTTTCGCGGAACACTTCGGAGCTGTCCCTGGCCTCAAAACCGAGGTGACTGGCGAAGCGGTTGTCCCACCAGACGTCCTTGTTGGCGGACATGCCGTAGACCACGGTGTGGCCCACGTTTGGCGTGTACAGCGCGCGCTCGAGCAATTGGGTGAGGTCATCGAAGCTCAGCCAGGTGTGCATCATTCGGCGGTTCTGTGGCTCGGGGAACGAGGAGCCGATGCGGATGCTGACGGTCTCGATGCCGTAGCGATCGAAGTAGAAACTGGCCATGTCTTCGCCGTAGGACTTGGACAAGCCGTAGTAGCCGTCGGGGCGGCGGGCGCAGCTGGCGTCGAGCGGCTCGTCCTGTTTGTAGAAGCCGATGACGTGGTTGGAACTGGCGAAGATCACTCGCTTCACACCATGGCGGCGTGCAGCTTCGTAGATGTGAAACACGCCGCAGATGTTGGCGCCGAGGATTTCTTCGAAGGGCCGCTCAACGGAGACACCGCCGAAATGCAGGATCGCGTTGACGCCTTCGACCAGTTGGTGCACCGCCTGTTTGTCGGCAAGGTCGCAGAGGACGATTTCTTCGCGATCATCAACGGCTGGGGTGAGAGCGGCAATGTCTGACAGGCGCAGGACATGGGCATAAGGGCGCATACGTTCGCGCAGGACTTTGCCCAGGCCACCGGCTGCGCCGGTCAGCAGCAGACGATTGAACGGGGCACGGGGAATAGAGGTAGACGTCATGGCAATCCCTTACACGTTGTTATTAGGTTTGTTGTAGGTTGTCGTATGACTGCGCTGAAGTATCGGTAGGCTTTCCGGAACTTGTCAACGCGACTTTTGGGGTAAATGACGGAAGGCCTGGTCCAGTCTTCAACCACCCCAATTGCCTGTTTGGCAATGCAACTCCCCTGTGGGAGCGAGCTTGCTCGCGAAAGCGGTGTGTCAATTAACATCAATGCTGAATCTGCCGCCGCAATCGCTGGCAAGCCAGCTCCCACAGGTATCAGCGTTGTTTTCAATGACCGCATTCACCACAAAATCCTGTGGGAGTGGCTTGCCAGCGATGAGGCCGGTCCAGGCAACTCTTGTATCGACTGACACGCCGCCTTCGCGAGCAAGCTCGCTCCCACAGGGAAACCCGGTGTGAGGACTGGCTTTACAACAACGAAATCGGGTAGCTGACAAAGATCCGGTTCTCATCGAACTCATTGGTGCTGAAGTCCCGGCGTATCGTCGCGTTGCGCCATCTCACGTTGAGGTTTTTCAGCGGCCCGCTCTGCACGGTGTATCCCAGTTCCGACTCGCGACCCCATTCCTTGCCGTCGGTAATCGTCCCGGTATGCACGTTGTCGCCGCTGATGTAGCGGTTCATCAGGGTCAGGCCGGGAATCCCGAGGGCGACGAAGTTGTAGTCATGCCGCAACTGCCAGGAGCGCTCTTTGGCGTTGTCATAACTGGCGTTGTAGCTGTCGTTGGCCAGGGTGCCGCCGCTGGTGCCGTTGACCCGCATCCACGCGTCGTCGCCGCTGAGTTTTTGCAGGCCGACATAGAAGGTGTTGCCGCCGTAGCGGGCCGACAGCATGGCGAACGCGGTCTTGTTATCGAGGTCGCCGGCCTGGGCGCTGCCGTCTTCCTTGCCGGTGAAGAAACCGAGGTTGGCGCCCAGCGTCCAGTCGCCCAGCGGCTGGCTGTGGCTGAGGTTGAAATACTGCTGCTGGTAGATGTCGCTGAGTTCGGCGTACCACACGCCGACCAGGGTGCGCTTGTCGTTGAAGGTGTACTCGCCGCCGCCGAAGTTGAAACGGTCGGAGGTGAAGGCGCCGCGGCCGTTCATCGACATGTCTTCCATGCTGGCGTCGTTGCGCGGGCTGTTGCCACGGAACTGCCCACCGTAGAGGGTCAGGCCGTTGATTTCGGTGGAGGTGATCTGGCCACCGCGAAAGGTCTGCGGCAACGAGCGGCCATCGTCCGAGCGCAGGATCGGCAGCACCGGCATCCATTCGCCAACCTTCAATTCGGTCTTCGACACCTTGGCCTTCAGCGCCACGCCGAGGCGACCGAAGTTGTCCGCCGGACGCCCGTCATCGTGAATCGGCAACAGTTGCGTACCGCCGGTGCCCTTGCCGCCATCGAGTTTTTGCGAATACATCCCGAGCACATCGAGACCGAAACCGACGGTGCCTTGGGTGAAGCCGGATTTGGCATCAAGGATGAAGTTTTGCGTCCACTCTTCAGCCTTGCCCTGCGGGTAGTTCGGGTTGACGAAGTTGCGATTGAAGTAGGCGTTGCGCAGGTTCAGCGTGGCTTTGCTGTCTTCGAGGAAGCCTTCGGCGTCGGCGCTCATGGGCAAAACCAGGGCGAGGCTGCTGCAGCCGATCAAACTCAGGGTGGAACACGGGCGGGGGAAGAAAATACGGGACGTGCGAACGGAATTGCAGACGAGTGTGCTCACTGTGACGCTCCCTGTTGTTGTTTTTATTATTTGTCATACGTCGTCGTACAACATGGTTGCGGATAGTTGCGAGGTTTTCCGTAAAAGTCAACAGGGCTTTTTACGATTATTTTGCGCGGGTTGGCAGCCCTCCAAATGCTGTGAAGAGGGCTGTTTTCGGCGGGTTTACTGGTTATAGAGCGCCTGTGTGTTGTCGATCAGCGGGTTTTTCTCGGTCAGGACGATCCGGGCGATCTGGTCCTTGCGCATGAAACTCACCTTCGGATGCGCCTGCGCATAATGAATGAACCGTTCCATCGACTCGACCATCGCCGGGGTGCCGCCGATGCGGTCGTGCAGACTCACCGACATCATCCGCCGCTGGCTCGCGCCTTCGGCGTACAGTCGATTAAATTCCAGCACCAATTGCTGATAGAACTGTTCGGCGGAGAAATGCCGACCCTCGATCAACACGATGTCGTTGTTGCGCAAGGTATACGGCACCACGGCGAATTTGCGTCCCCGAACCATGGTCACGAACGGTTCGTCGCGGCTGACGTCATCGATGTGGTAGGTGAAATTCAGGTCTTGCAGGACCTTCAGCGTGTTGGGGCTGCGCCGCAGCCAGTTGGCGTTGTAGCCCACCGAGCGCTGGCCGGTAAGTCTCTCGACCGCGTTGACACCGTCGCCGATGAACTGTTTTTCCTGGTCGTAACTCATGTTGTAGGAGTCGGCCCAGCGCATGCCGTGGGCTGCCAGTTCGTGGCCACGCTCGGCAATCGCTTTCGGCAGTTCCGGGTGCTTGAGCGCCGCTTCGCCGACCACATGCGAGGTGACCTTGATCCCGGTGCGATCCCACAGGTCGAGCATCCGCCACAAGCCTTCCTTGTAGCCATAATCAAACCAGGTCTGCGCCGGCAGATCAGGGTAACCCTTGGGCAATGGGCTGCCGGAGAACGGACTTTCCGCACCCTCGGGCTGGCCGCCGGTTTCGAACTGCATAGACACTGAAATCACCAGTTGCGAACCGTCCGGCCACGGGCGTTCCTGGGCGAAGGCGAGGGCGGGCAGCAACAGGGCGGCAGCCAGAAGGTTTTTCAGCAGGCGTGGGGAGCGTTGCCAGTGGGGCGTGGTCATAATGGGCACCTTGCAGGTTGAGAAGGGCTGCAAGGGTGGCAGTTGCCCGGCGCGGGAAAAATCCGTTGCGGGTGAGAGGACCTTTAAACAGAATTTACGAATCCACCGCAAACCCGTGGGAGCGGGCGTGCCCGCGATAACGGTCTGCCAGTCAGCCTGTTGCCGAGCCGACTGCCGTCATCGCCGGCAAGCCAGCTCCCACAGGATTGTGGGTTTGCCGCAGGATTTGCGGCAAACTCCCGGCAACACAAGCACAAGGCCTTTCAATGGATCGATATGCCCCGCGCGACTGGCAGCCTCACGAGAAGCCCAGTCTGCCCGGTTCCCCCTCGACGCCGCTGCACTCCAACCCCAAGCGCCTGGCCTATGCGCTGGTCGGGCTGCTGGTGGCGGTGACCGGTGGTCTGGGTAACTCGCTGGTGGTCGCCAACCTGCCTTACCTGCAAGGCGCGCTGGGCGCGACCACGGCGGAGATGGCCTGGTTGCCGGCCGCGTACGTGATGACCAACGTGTCGATGAACCTGCTGCTGGTGAAGTTTCGCCAGCAGTTCGGCCTGCGCGCGTTCACCGAAGTGTTTCTGGTGCTGTATGCGCTAGTGACGTTCGGTCATCTGTTCGTCAACGACCTGAGCTCGGCCATCGCGGTGCGGGCTGCGCACGGCATGGTCGGTGCGGCGCTGAGTTCGTTGGGCCTGTATTACATGATCCAGGCATTTCCGGCCAAGTGGCGGCTGAAGGCGCTGGTGCTGGGCCTCGGTGCCTCGCAACTGGCCCTGCCGCTGGCGCGCCTGTTCTCCGAAGACTTGCTGCAGATTGCCGAATGGCGCGGTTTGTACCTGTTCGAATTGGGCATGGCCTTGCTGTCGCTGGGCTGCGTGCTGTTGCTTAAGTTGCCGCCCGGTGATCGCTTCAAAACCTTCGAGCCGCTGGACTTTCTCACCTTCGCCATTCTCGCCAGCGGCGTGGCACTGCTTTGCGCGGTGCTGTCGCTGGGGCGGATCGACTGGTGGCTGGAGGCCAACTGGATCGGCTATGCGCTGGCGGCCTCGATTGCCCTGATCCTCGCGGGCCTGGCGATCGAGCACAATCGCAGCAACCCGATGCTGATGACCCGCTGGCTCGGCAGCGGCACGATGATCCGTCTGGCGCTGGCGGTGACCCTGATCCGTATGGTCACCTCGGAACAGTCCACCGGCGCCGTCGGTTTCATGCAGAACCTCAACATGGGTTATGAGCAGTTGCACAGCCTGTACGTGGTAATGCTGATCGGCAGCGTCGCCGGGCTGGCGACCAGCGCCCTGACCATCGACCCCAAGCACCTGCTGATGCCGCTGATCATCTCGCTGGCGCTGATGGCCACAGGTTCGGTGATGGACAGTTTTTCCAACAACCTGACCCGCCCGCAAAACCTGTATTTCAGCCAGTTCCTGCTGGCCTTCGGCAGCACGTTTTTTCTGGGACCGACCATGGTGTTCGGCACCCGCAACGTGCTGACCAATCCGCGCAATCTGGTGAGTTTTTCGGTGTTGTTCGGGATCTGCAACAACCTCGGCGGCCTGCTCGGCGCGGCGTTGTTGGGCACGTTCCAGATCGTGCGCGAGAAATTCCATTCCAGTCACCTGGTCGAGCACCTGACGCTGTCCGATCCACTGGTGGCCGCCCGCGTACAGAGCGGCGGGTCGGCTTACGGTTCCTTGCTGGCCGACCCGAGCCTGCGCAATCTGGCCGGGATTCGCAGCCTGTCCAACGCGGCCACTCGCGAAGCCAACGTGCTGGCCTATAACGATGTATTCATGCTGATCGCCGTGATTGCGGTGCTGACCATGATCTGGCTGTCTATTCGTGCGCTGTGGCTGATGAGCACCACCAAAGCCGTCGACCCCACGCCTTCCGTACCTCCTGACGGTGCTTCCAATTCATGACCGAACCGACCACCACAACCACCAATGCCATCGCCGCCACCCCGGAAGGCGTGGCTCCGCCGTCCTCGCCGAACACCGAGCCGCGCTCGTTGCGGGTGCGGATCATCTCGTCACTGGGCTTTGCCGCGATTGCCATCATCGGTGTGCTGATCGTGCTCTACGCCTGGCAGTTGCCGCCGTTCAGCAGTGCGGTCGAAACCACTGAAAACGCCCTGGTGCGTGGCCAGGTGACGATCATCGGCCCGCAGCTCAGCGGTTACGTGTTCGAGGTGCCGGTGCAGGATTTCCAGTACGTGAAGGCCGGCGACCTGCTGGTGCGGCTGGATGACCGGATTTATCAGCAGCGCCTCGACCAGTCGCTGGCGCAACTGGCGGTGCAGAAGGCCGCGCTGGCCAACGTGGTGCAGCAACGCAACAGCGCCGAAGCGACGATCAAACTGCGTCAGGCGGTGGTGGCCGACAGCGAAGCGCAGTTGCGTAAAAGCGAGGCGGATCTGCGGCGTAACAAGGAGCTGGTGGGAGACGGCTCGGTGTCGAAACGCGAGATGGACGTGGCGCTCGCCGCCAACGCGCAAGGCATCGCCGCCGTGGCGCAGGCCAAGGCCAATCTGGAAATCGCCCGGCAGGATCTGCAAACGGTGATCGTCAATCGCGGTTCGCTGGAAGCGGCGGTGGCCAGCGCTGAAGCGGCGGTGCAACTGGCGCGGATCGACTTGTCGAACACCCGCATCGTCGCCCCGCGTGACGGCCAGCTCGGACAGATTGGCGTGCGCCTCGGCGCTTACGTCAACTCCGGGGCGCAGTTGATGGCGTTGGTGCCGAACCAGAAATGGGTGATCGCCAACATGAAGGAAACCCAGATGAACAACGTGCGCGTCGGGCAGCCGGTGCGCTTCACCGTTGATGCCTTGAACCACCGCAAGTTCACCGGCCATGTGCAGCACATCTCGCCCGGCACCGGTTCGGAATTTGCCCTGTTACAGGCCGACAACGCCACCGGCAACTTCGTGAAAATCGCCCAGCGCGTGCCGGTGCGAATCACCATTGATGAGGGGCAGCAGGAAGAGGAACGCTTGCGCCCGGGGATGTCGGTGGTGGTCAGCATTGATACCGCAGCGGGTGACACACAACCGCATTGAGAGCAAAAAGATCGCAGCCTTCGGCAGCTCCTACAGGGAATCGCATTCCAATGCAGGAGCTGCCGAAGACTGCGATCTTTTGCTTTTCAGGCTGCAATCATCGGCGGCAAGGTACCGAGCAGGGAGACGGCCGCCACCGCACCCATCCCCAACAACCACTCCAGCACCACACTGCGCTTGAGCGCGCCCATCCGCTGTTCGCAATCATCAATCCGCAAGCGATTGAACAGCGCCAGCGCGAGCATGCCCAGCACCAGCAACGCCTTGATCAGCAGAATCAACGCAAACCCACTGAACAGCGGCGTCGGCCACCATTGCCCGGTCAACACGCGCACGTTGATCAGTCCGGTAATCAGCAGCCCGCCAACGATCGCATAACCGACGCCGCTGAAGCGCTGCAGGATCCGGCCCATCGCTACGCTCGGTTGACGCAGGATCAATACCAATAGCAACAAGCCGCCGAGCCATGCGGCGACGCAGGTCAGGTGAATGATTTGATTGAGGATCAGCAGTTGCCCGCTGAGGCCGTCGAGCATCGCGCCGTGACCGACCGGCGCCAGGGTCGCCAAGAGCAGCGCGCTCAAGCCCAGGCGCAGCAGCACATTCGAACGCCACGGCGTGAACAGCAGTGCCAGCAACAGCGCGTTGATCAGCAGATGCCAGCGCCAGACCTGGCCGAAAAAGGTGTTGCCGAGCACCACGCCAACAGTGTCCGGATCGAACGCTGCCGCCGCCGAACCGGCCATGCTCGCGGTGATCAACAGCGCCCAGGTGACACCGCTGAGCAGCGCAATCGCCGTCAGCCAGCGCGCCATTTGCGCCAGATGCCGATCCAGTGTCGGCACTGGTGCCTTGAGCAGCAGCGGCCGGAACAGCCAGGCGCCGAACAGCATCAACACCGCGCTGAAATGCACAAAACGGCACAGCACCAGCGCTTCACTCATGAATTACTGGCCAACCTTGAACTGGTAGGCGCCTTCGCTCTTGTGTGTGTCGACCGACACCGCGTGCCATTCGACTTTGTATTCACCGGCGCCGAGAGGTGCGGCGGGGGTGACGATCAGGGTTTTCTTGTCGCCTTCGGTGGTCAGCGGTTTGATTGCGACCGGGGCGCCGTCGTGGGTCAGGCTGACTTTGGTGAAACTGGCTTCGACGCCTTCAGAAAAGGTCAGGCGCAGATCAGCCGGCGCGGCGACGGTGCTGTCGGCGGCCGGGGTAGCACTTTTCAGGTGGGCGTGGGCAAGAACCGAAGATGCGGCGAACAGCGAAGCGAGCAGGGCAGTGGTGGTCAGGACGTTCTTGAACAGCATCGCGGATACCTCTGAGGCAGGACAAAGAAGCGCCAGTTTAGCCATGCGCCGGCCTTCATACGAAGTTTTGTTTGCAGCGGTCGCCCCGAGGCCAGAGCGGATGCTAGTCTTCAACAACGTCGTTGTCAGGGAGCCCTCATGGGCAATCACAAGATCGAGATTCGTCGCAGTAACGTCGAGAAAATCCTGTTGGCGGCGGAAAAAGTCTTCGCCGAAAAAGGCTTCGGCGGCACCGCCATGGCCGACATCGCCGCCGAAGTGCAACTGCCGCGTTCCAACCTGCATTACTACTTTTCCACCAAGAGCGAACTGTACAGCGCGGTGCTTTTCGACCTGCTGGAAGTGTGGAAGCAGGACGCACTGTGCTTCGAGATGTTCGATGACCCACGGGTGGTGCTCAGCAGCTACATCCGCGCCAAGATGAACCACTCGCGCAGCCGGCCGTACGGCTCGAAAGTCTGGGCCAACGAGATCATCCACGGCGCGCCAACGTTAGGCGAGGCGCTGGATGTCAGCTTGTACGACTGGGCGAAAATGAAGGAAGCGAAGATCCGCCAGTGGGTCGAGGACAAGCGAATTCTGCCGGTGGAGCCGTCGAGCCTGCTGTACATGATCTGGGCTTCGACCCAGCATTACGCCGACTTCGATCATCAGGTGAATATTCTCAACGAGCACCAGCCGCTGTCGGACATGCAGTTCGAGCGGGCGGTACAGACGGTGACCAGTGTGATATTGCGCGGGATCGGGTTGGAGCCCTGAAGCAAAAGCTGACCCTCACCCCAGCCCTCTCCCGGAGGGAGAGGGGGCCGACCGAGGTGTATTGCGAGTTACATCGACCTGAAAAATCCAGTCGAATATGGACTCAAAAAGCCGTCCGAGCATGTGCATGCATCGATTTTGGATTCAAAGCCGTCCGTGCCTGTGCATGTATCGATTATGGATTCAAAGTAAATCGCTCAAGTCGGTGGATTTCTGAAATATCCCCCAATCAGTCCCCTCTCCCTTTGGGAGAGGGTTAGGGTGAGGGGGCTGTTGGATCAGCCGGCGATCTAGACGGCAACGTGGTAAGGATTCCTCGGATCATGGTTCCAGTCCAGAAACGGCTTGCCCGTCTCCATCGGCACCATCTCGATGCAATCCGCCACCGGACATGTGATCTGGCATAGATTGCAGCCCACACACTCCTCATCGATCACTTCATATTTATGCGTACCGTCAGCCTGTTTCAGGCTGCTGATCGCCTGGTGTGAAGTGTCTTCGCAAGCAATGTGGCAGCGCCCGCAACCGATGCACGCGTCCTGGTCGATCCTGGCGATGACCTGATAGTTGATGTCGAGGTACTTCCAGTCGGTGGTATTGCCCACCGCGCGCCCGGAGAACTCGGCGATGTTGGCGTAGCCTTGGCTGTCCATCCAGCGCGACAGCCCGTCCTTCATCTCCTCGACAATACGGAAGCCATGGAGCATCGCCGCCGTGCACACCTGCACCGCGCCGCTGCCCAACGCCATGAACTCCGCCGCGTCACGCCAACTGCCGATGCCACCAATGCCGCAGATCGGCAGGCCCTGGGTCTGTGGATCACGGGCGATCTCGGCGACCATGTTCAGCGCGATCGGTTTTACCGCCGAGCCGCAGTAACCGCCGTGGGTGCTTTTGCTGCCGACGGTGGGCAGGGCGACCATGTGTTCCAGATCGACGCTGGTGATCGAGTTGATGGTGTTGATCAGCGACACCGCATCGGCGCCACCGCGATGGGCAGCACGGGCGGCGACGCGGATGTCGGTGATGTTCGGTGTCAGCTTGACGATCACCGGTAGCGAGCAATAGGTCTTGCACCAGCGCGTCACCTGCTCGACGTACTCCGGCACCTGACCGACCGCCGCGCCCATGCCGCGCTCGGGCATGCCGTGCGGGCAACCGAAATTCAGCTCGATGCCATCGGCGCCGGTGGCTTCCACCAGCGGCAGGATGTGTTTCCACGATTCCTCGACGCACGGCACCATCAGCGAGACGATCAGCGCACGGTCCGGCCAGTCCTTCTTGACCTGGGTTATCTCGCGCAGGTTGATTTCCAGCGAGCGGTCGGTGATCAGTTCGATGTTGTTGATGCCCAGCACTTCGCGGTTGTTGCCGTAGTGCGCCGAGTAGCGCGACGAGACGTTGACCGCTGCCGGGTCCTCGCCGAGGGTTTTCCAGACCACGCCACCCCAACCGGCCTCGAAGGCGCGCACGACGTTGTAGGCCTTGTCGGTCGGCGGCGCGGAGGCCAGCCAGAACGGATTGGGGGCTTTGATACCGGCGAAGACTATCGAGAGATCGGCCATTTACGCAGCCTCCACGTTGAGCATCAGTTGCGCGTTGATCGCCTCGGCGGCGAGTTTGCCGTGCTGTACGGCTTGCACGGTGAGGTCCTGATCGAGGCTGGTGCAGTCACCACCGGCATACACGCCGGGAATGCTGGTGCGCAGGTTGTCATCGACCTGAATACGTTCGCCCTGACGCTTGAGTTCGCGCGCCAGCGGGTCGGCGAGGGCGCTGCTGTCGAAGGCCTGGCCGATGGCTTTGAAGATCGCGTCGGCGGCCAGCTCGAAAGTTTCGCCAGTGGTTTGCAGGCGACCGTCGACCAGATCGGTTCGAGCAAAACGCATGCCGCGCACATGACCCTGTTCGTCGAGCAGTACTTCCTCCGGTTGCGCCCAGGTCAGCAGGCGCACCTGATTGGCTTTGGCGATGTCTTGTTCGTGACCGGTGGCGCCCATGTCCGCCGCGCCCCGGCGATATACCAGATTCACGTCACGCGCTCCGAGGCGGGCCATTTGCACGGCCATGTCGATCGCCGTGTTGCCAGCGCCGAGGACGATGCAGCGTTCGGCCAGTGGCAGTTGCGTCAGATCATCGGCCTGGCGCAGTTCACGGATGTAATCGGTGGCGGCGAGCAGGCCTGGGGCGTCTTCGTGCGGCAGACCGAGCTGTTTGCTGGCGTTGAGGCCGAGGCCGAGGAACACCGCGTCGAACTGCTGATGCAGCTCGCTGAGGGTCAGATTCTCGCCGAGTTTCTGTCCGTGGCGGATTTCGATGCCGCCGATCTGCAGGAGGAAATCCAGCTCCTTCTGCGCGTAGTCGTCGACCAGTTTGTACTTGGCGATCCCGTATTCATTGAGGCCGCCAGCCTTCTCCCGTGCTTCGAAAATCACCACGTCATGCCCGTGCATCGCACTGCGGTGGGCGCAGGACAAACCCGCTGGCCCGGCGCCGACCACGGCGATGCGCTTGCCGGTGCTGGCCGCACGCTGGAACGGGTGCTCGGTGAAATTCGCATTGTCCACGGCGTAGCGTTGCAGCAGGCCGATGAGTACCGGCGCGCATTCCTGGGCGTTGTTGCGCACACAGGCTTGCTGACAAAGGATTTCCGTCGGACAGACCCGCGCACAACTGCCGCCGAGGATGTTCGCCGAAAGAATTTTCTGCGCTGCGCCGGGCACGTTGTCCTGATGGATGTTGCGGATGAACGACGGAATGTCGATCTCGCTCGGGCACGCGTTGACGCATGGCGCGTCGTAGCAATACAGGCAGCGCGAGGCTTCCAGATGCGCCTGCCGGGCGTTGAGCGGTGGCGCCAGATCAGTGAAATGGCCGGCGAGGGCGGCCGCGCTTTCGTGCGGATGCGGGAGATGGTTCAGGGTCTCGATCACGGTTTTGTGCCTCACGGTAACTGCCTCTATCGGGCATTGGTCAATTCCCTGTAGGAGCTGCCGAAGGCTGCGATCTTTTGATTTTGGTGTTAAAGATCAAGATCAAAAGATCGCAGCCTTCGGCAGCTCCTACAGGGGAATGCATTTCAAATGTGGGAGCGAGCTTGCTCGCGAAGGCCGAAGGCCTGGATTTCAGCGTTTCACCGCCGTCGGCTTGTGCAACTCAGCCCGCTTGCTCAGCAAATCAAACACCGCCGGATACGGCGGCCGTTCGATATACCGCCCGGCCCCACGCTCGGCGCGCAGGTCGCCGTCGGCCCAGACCACTTTGCCTTGGCTGACGGTATGGCTCGGCACGCCGCGCACGGTCTTGCCTTCGAAGATGTTGAAATCCACCTGCTGATGGTGGGTCTTGGCGGAGATGGTGCGGGTGCCTTGCGGGTCCCACAGCACCAGGTCGGCATCGGCGCCGACGCGGATCGCGCCTTTGCGCGGGTAGAGGTTGAAGATTTTTGCGGTATTGGTGGAAGTGAGGGCAACGAAATCCTGCATCGACAAACGTCCGCTGTTGACCCCTTCATCCCACAGCACCGCCATGCGGTCTTCGATGCCGGCGGTGCCGTTGGGGATCTTGCTGAAGTCGTCGCGTCCGGCGGCTTTTTGCTCGGCGCAGAAGCAGCAGTGGTCAGTGGCGGTGGTGTGCAGATTGCCGCTTTGCAGACCGTGCCACAGCGCTTCCTGATGGCCGCGCGGGCGGAACGGCGGGCTCATCACGTAACCGGCGGCGGTCTGCCAGTCCGGGTGCTGGTAGACACTGTCGTCGAGCAGCAGATGCCCGGCCAGCACTTCGCCGTACACCGGTTGACCCTTGCTGCGGGCGTAGGTGATTTCGTCCAGTGCTTCCTTGGTGGAAACGTGCACCAGGTACAGCGGCGTGCCGATGGTCTCGGCAATACGAATCGCCCGGCTCGCCGCTTCGCCTTCCACCTGCGATGGCCGCGACAGTGGATGCGCTTCCGGCCCGGTGATGCCCTGGGCCATCAACTTGCGTTGCAGGTGATAGACCAGCTCGCCGTTTTCCGCGTGCACGGTCGGCACCGCGCCGAGTTCCAGGCAACGTTCGAAACTCGCCACCAGCGTGTCGTCGGCGGCCATGATCGCGTTCTTGTAGGCCATGAAATGCTTGAAGCTGTTGATCCCGTGATGGCTGACCAGCTCGGCCATTTCCTCACGCACTTGCTCGCTCCACCAGGTGATCGCGACGTGGAAGCCATAATCCGATGCCGACTTCTCGGCCCAGCCGCGCCACTGATGAAACGCTTCCATCAACGACTGCTGCGGATTGGGAATCACGAAGTCGATGATCGAGGTAGTGCCGCCGGCCAGACCTGCGGCGGTGCCGCTGTAGAAGTCTTCACTGGCCACGGTGCCCATGAACGGTAGTTGCATGTGGGTATGTGGGTCGATGCCGCCGGGCATCAGGTATTGGCCGCTGCCGTCGAGCACTTCGGCGCCGGCGGGAACATCCAGGTTCTGACCAATGGCTTTGATCACGCCGTCGGCGCAATAGACGTCGGCGCGATAACTTTCATCATGGGTAACAACGGTGGCGCCACGGATCAACAGAGACATTCCGAGTTCCTCGCAGGCATGACCGACTTGTGCCGGTTCTAAATGTTTTATTGATGTACAACGCTGATCGGCGTATTCCTGTCAGCGCTGTCAGGAATAGAAGCTAGTCGCAGTTTTGAAATTGATCAAGATTATTTTTTATAAGCTTATGACTGTTTTAACTCTATGAAAAATAACGATAAAAAACCTAAATCACCAAAATGGTGAGGCTGTTCACCATTTTGACGCACTTGACAGGATGGAAATATGAGCAAGATTTCCTATGTGAAATCAGCCGCTTGAAGTTGAGCTGCGGTTGAGCGCCCGTGATGAAAAAAAGTGCAGTGCACCAGATTGAGTCCTGACAGTTCGGACAACTTGGCAAACGTTTGGCCTGAGCGTGCAGACAAGTTTTCGCGGACTCTTTCGGTGAATAATTAAAACCGAGCAATATCAGAAAGTTGCAATGTGTTTGAACCACGGCCCTACCGTTAAGCGGGGCACCCGGCACGTTTATTGATGCCGCCGCTGACACCATGGCCGGTACACGAAAGTTGTCAGTTCCTCCGGCCATCGTCCGGCTCGCACCCCGTGTGCAGCCGCCTGATGAGCAAAAAAATAATCAGAAGAACAGTGGAGCGGCCATGCAACAGAACAGATCGCAAGTGACCGAGCGCGACGGCTTGTTCGAACTCGAAGCCGGCAGCGACGTCCTCGACAGTCCCCGTTACAACCACGACATGGCACCGACCAAGGTGCGCGAACGAACCTGGAACAAATGGCACATCACCGCGCTGTGGGTCGGCATGTCGGTGTGCGTGCCGACCTACACCCTCGGCGGCGTGCTCACCGCGTATTTCGGCCTGACCGTCGGCGAAGCGCTGATGGCGATCCTGCTGGCCAACGTCATCGTGCTGATCCCGTTGACCCTCAATGCTTTCCCCGGCACCAAGTACGGCATTCCATTCCCGGTGCTGCTGCGCTCGTCGTTCGGCGTGCTCGGTTCCAACGTGCCGTGCCTGATTCGTGCACTGGTGGCGTGTGGCTGGTTCGGCATTCAGACCATGTTCGGCGGGTTGGCGATTCACCTGTTTCTCGGCTCGGTATTCGAGGGCTGGAAATCCCTCGGCGGCACGGGCGAGGTGATCGGCTTCATGATTTTCTGGTCGCTGAACCTGTGGGTGGTGATCCGCGGGGCCGAGTCGATCAAGTGGCTGGAAACCCTGTCCGCGCCGTTGCTGGTGGCGGTCGGCATCGGCCTGCTGATGTGGGCGATGCCCAATGTGTCGATGACCGAGCTGCTGGCGATTCCACCGAAACGCCCGGAGGGCGCCAGTGTGGTCAGTTACTTCGCCGCCGGGCTGACGGCGATGGTCGGCTTCTGGGCCACGTTGTCGCTGAACATTCCTGACTTCAGCCGTTACGCCAAGAGCCAGAAGGACCAGATCCTCGGGCAGATTTTCGGTCTGCCGCTGACCATGTTCCTGTTCGCTTCGCTGGGTGTGGTGATGACCGCTGCGTCGGTGAAACTGGTCGGCGTGACGGTGTCCGACCCGGTGAGCCTGATCGGCCATATCCAGAGCCCGGTGTGGGTGGCGGTGGCCATGGCACTGATCATCATCGCCACGCTGTCGACCAATACCGCAGCGAACATTGTCTCGCCGACCAACGACTTCCAGAACATCGCGCCCAAGGTGATCAACCGCACCAAAGCCGTGTTGCTCACCGGCTTCGTCGGGCTGGCGCTGATGGCCCACGAGCTGCTGAAAAAGCTCGGACTGATCGTTTCCGATGTCAGCCTGGAAACCGTGTATTCCAACTGGCTGCTGGGCTATTCGAGCCTCCTCGGGCCGATCGCCGGGATCATGGTGGTGGACTATTTCCTGATCAAGAAACAGCAGCTGGACCTGGCCGGGCTTTATCGCGACGACGTCTATCCGGCGTGGAACTGGGCCGGGTTTACCGCGTTTGGCGTGCCGGTGGTGCTGACCTTGCTGTCGCTGGGTAGCGATGCGTTCAGCTGGTTTTACAGCTACGGCTGGTTTACCGGTTCGGCGTTGGGCGGGGTGATCTATTACGGGTTGTGCGTGATGCGGGCGCAGCCTTCGGTCGTGAAATCACCGGTGTGAGGGAGGGCCCCATCGCTGGCAAGCCAGCTCCCACAAGGATCAAGTCGTACACAAACCATGAGTTGAATCAAAACCAGTGGGAGCTGGCTTGCCAGCGATGGCGGCCTGGAAAACACCACAGAAATTTCATAAGAAACTGCCTGAGGAGATCAACATGAACGCAGCCGTAGACGTTCTGCAATCCACCCATCAGCACATCAACCGCGACCGCCTCTGGGCCTCGCTCATGGAACTGGCTAAGCTCGGCGCCACGTTCAAGGGCGGGGTCTGTCGTCTGGCCCTGACCGACCTCGACCGTCAGGCTCGTGACCTGTTCGTGCAGTGGTGCAAGGACGCCGGATGCAGCGTCACGGTGGATGAAGTCGGCAACATCTTCGCCCGCCGTCCCGGGCGCAATCCGAACCTGCCGCCGGTGATGACCGGCAGCCACATCGACACCCAGCCCACCGGCGGCAAGTTCGACGGCTGCTTCGGCGTGCTCGCCGGCGTCGAAGTGCTGCGCACCCTCAATGACCTCGGCGTGGAAACCGAAGCGCCGCTGGAAGTGGTGGTCTGGACCAACGAAGAGGGTTCGCGCTTCGCCCCTTGCATGATGGGCTCCGGGGTGTTCGCCGAGAAATTCACCCTCGAAGAAACCCTGGCCAAGGTCGATGCCGACGGCGTCACCGTCGGCGAAGCCCTGAATGCGATCGGTTACGCCGGGTCACGCAAGGTCAGCGGACATAAGGTCGGTGCCTATTTCGAGGCACATATCGAGCAAGGCCCGATCCTCGAAGACGAACAGAAAACCATCGGCGTGGTGCTCGGCGCCCTCGGGCAGAAGTGGTTCGACCTGAAACTGCGCGGCGTCGAAGCCCACGCCGGACCAACGCCGATGCACCTGCGCAAGGACGCGCTGGTCGGCGCCTCGGTCATCGTTGGTGCGGTCAACCGCGCCGCCCTCGGCCATCAACCCCACGCCTGCGGCACGGTCGGTTGCCTGCAAGCCTATCCCGGCTCGCGCAACGTCATCCCTGGCGAGGTGCGCATGACCCTCGACTTCCGGCATCTGCAGCCAGCGCGTCTGGACTCGATGATCGCCGAGGTGAAGCAGGTCATCGACGCCACCTGCGAGGAACACGGCTTGACCTACGAACTGACGCCGACTGCAGATTTTCCGCCGCTGTATTTCGAGAAGGGTTGCGTCGAGGCGGTTCGCGGCGCGGCAAAAGGCCTTGGCCTGTCGCACATGGACATCGTCAGCGGCGCCGGGCATGACGCGATCTTCCTCGCCGAACTCGGCCCGGCGGGAATGATCTTCGTACCGTGCGAAGGCGGCATCAGCCACAACGAAATCGAGAATGCCGCGCCGGATGATCTGGCGGCCGGGTGCGCGGTGTTGTTGCGGGCGATGCTCGCGGCCTCGGCGATGGTGGCGGAGGGGCAGCGCGCGGCCTGAAGAGCAAAAGATCGCAGCCTGCGGCAGCTCCTACAGGGGATTTGTGTCCATCTCTGTAGGAGCTGCCGCAGGCTGCGATCTTTTAGTGATCACCTGCAGGACGATTTGGTTTGATCAACCGGGCCGGTCATTCTTGCCCGCAGTGCCCTGGCGTCGGTCAGGGCCGTTAGGGTTGCCAACATCCAGCAACCGTCGTTCGACCAAGACATTCTCCAGTGCCTGACGCTCGACCGGCGCCATTTGGTGTTCGCGCTTTTTCAGCTCCAGCAGAATCGGGCTGGACCAGGTGCGATAAGTCTGTTCGATGTTGCGACGCGACGTCATCAGTCTCTCCTTGATCAAGAGCCCGGTGAAGCTGGCAGGGGCTCAATCCGATGAGGGGGTAACCTTAGTCGACAAACCCCGAATCCGCGAATGCGCCGTTGTTCACTGTAGGAGTGAGCCTGCTCGCGATAGCGGTGCGTCAGTAGCGCAAATGTCAGCTGACACATCGCTATCGCGAGCAGGCTCACTCCTACAGGTTTTGCATCGCCTGCGGGTCAATCCTCGATATTCATCATCGCCTGCACACCTTCCCACGCCTCGGCGCGCATCCGCTCAATATCCAGCCCCGGAATCACGCCGTTATCGACCACGATCCGCCCGCCCACCAGGCTGTATTTCACCGTGATCGGTTCCCCCGCGACGACCGGTGCAACCGCGCAATCGTGGAAACCAAAGAAGCGTGGATGATCAAGGCTGTAGATCACCAGATCTGCCGCTTGCCCGACTTCCAGCGTTCCGATCGCGCCCGACCCCAATACCTGTGCACCGCCCGCCGTGCCCCAGTGGATCACGTCTTCGGCAGTGGTCGCCGAGGCGCCCTGTTCGGCGCGGTGGATCAGCCACGCGGTATTGGCTTCGCCGACCATGCTTCCGGATTCGTTGGACGCGACGCCGTCGACGCCGAGGGAGATCGGCACGCCGGCCTCATACATTTGCGGCACCGGGGCGACACCGCTGCCGAGGCGCGCGTTGCTCACCGGGCAGTGCGAGATGCCGCTGCCGGTCTGGGCGAGCATGCGGATTTCGCCGGGTTGCAGGTGCACGGCGTGGGCGAACCAGACGTCGGGGCCGAGCCATTCGTGTTCGGCGACGAACTCCACCGGCAGGCAATTATATTTCTCGCGGCAGAAATTCACGTAGTTCTGTGTTTCCGACAGGTGCGTGTGCAGACGCAAACCGAGGCCGCGGGCGGTGTGCGCCAGTTCGCGCAGCAGGGTCGGCGGCAGCGAAAAGGTCGGCGTGGTGGGCGCGACGACCACCCGGCGCAAGGCGTCCGGGGTGTCCTGGTGATACAGCGATTTCAGCCGCTCGATGTCGCCGACCATTTGCTCGAGGCTTTCCGGTTGCAGCGCGGTTTTCGAGAAGCCCGGGTGGGCGCTGGCGGACTCCAGTGCGCCACCGCGACACAGCACAAAGCGCAGGCCGAACTCATCGGCCAGATCGAACAGCAGGTCCCCGGTCTCGGTGGTGCCGTGGGCGTGGTAGAGATAATGATGATCGGCGCAGGTCGTCACCCCGGACAACAGCAATTCGACCATGCCCAGCCGAGCGGCGATCCGCGCCAGTTGCGGGGTAAAGCGGTTCAACCTTGGGTAGGGCACGCTCGCCAGCCAGCCTTGCAGATCCTGATTCAAACCTTCGGGCACGGCTTTGAGCAGGTTCTGGAACAGGTGATGGTGGGTGTTGATCCAGCCCGGATAGACCACGCAGTTGCGTGCATCGAGCACTCGCTCGCCGGGTTGCGGCTCCAGGTTGGCGGCCATTTCGGCGATGCGGCCGTTGACCACGCGAATGTCCACCGCCCCGGCACGGGCTCGCGGGCCACGCAGGCCGGTCATCACCGCTACGGGGTTTTTGATCAGGATGGTTTGAAGTTGAGTCATGGGCAGGCTCCAGTCAGAGAATGTGCGAAGCGGATTTGCCGGCTGTGGTGTCTGGCACGCTGACGCCGTTGAGCGCCGCGTTGAGCAGCACCGACACCAGGCAGGCGATGACCACGCTGCTGTGCAGGAACGGCTGTGACCACTCGGGCATTTGTTTGAACAGGGTCGGGGCGAGCACCGGTACCAGCGCGGCGGCGATGGTGAAACCGACGATCAATACGTTGTAGCGATTGCGCTCGTAATCGACCTTGGCCAGGGTCTGGATGCCCGCCGCCGCGACCACGCCGAACATCGCGATACCGGCGCCGCCCAGTGCGGCCGTCGGCATCGACGCGATGATCGCCCCGGCCTTGGGCACCAGTGCAATCGAGCACATCAGCAGGCCACTGACGGCGACCACCCAACGGCTGCGCACGCCGGTCAGGATCACCAGACCGACGTTTTCCATGAAGGCAATGAACGGGAAAGCAGCGAACATCCCGGCGATGGTGCTGGCCAGGCCGTTGGCGCGCAGGCCGTTGATCACCTGCTTGTCTTCCACCGGTTTGTCGACGATGTCGCCGATGGCCACGAACAGCCCCATGGACTCGACCATCTGCACGATCATCACCACCACCATGGTCGCGATGGGGATCAGGCTGAACGTCGGCAGGCCGAAGTAGAACGGGTAGGGCACGGTCAGCCACGGCGCCTCTTCGACGCTGTGGAAATTGCCCATGCCCAGACCGTAGGCCAGACCGGCGCCGATCAGCATGCCCACCAGCACCGCCATGTTGCGCAGCAGCGGACTGCCATAGCGATTGACCAGCAGAATGGTCAGCAGCACCACCACCGCCACCGCGAGAAATGCCGGGGCGCCGAAGTTGCTCGCGTTGCGCCCGCCACCGACCCATTCATAGGCGATCGGGAACAGCTGCAAGCCGATCACCGTGACGATGCATCCGGTGACCACTGGCGGGAAAAACCGCCGCAATCGGCCCACGAACGGCGCCATCAGCATGGTGAAAATACCGGCGCCGATCACCGCGCCGCAGACTCCGGCGAAGCCCACTTCGGGGTTGCTGCCGATGGCAATCACCGGACCGACGCTGCTGAACGCCACGCCTTGCAGGATCGGCAGGCGTACACCGAATTTCCAGAAGCCGACGGTCTGCAACAGGGTGGCGATGCCGGAGCAAAACAGCGTGGTGCTGATCAACACCACGGTATCGGCATGGGACATCTTCAGGGCACTGGCGACGATCAACGGCACGGCGATGGCGCCGATGTACGAGACGGCCATGTGTTGCAGGCCGAGGGTGAGCATCTGTCGCACCGGCAGGACGCGGTCGACGGGGTGCACGGTGGAGGAAGGAGTGGCTGACGACATGGGGAATCACCTCTAGCTGTTGTTATGCGGTAGAGAGGGGTATTCGTCTGATGCCTGCTGCAGATCCCCTGTAGGAGTGAGCCTTTGTGGTGAGGGGATTTATCCCCGATGGGGTGCGAAGCCCCCCAAAACCTGAACTTGCGGTTTACCAGACAAACCGCATGTGCTGGATTTGCGGCTGCTGCGCAGCTGATCGGGGATAAATCCCCTCGCCACGGGTGACCTCATTATCGGGTTCACTCCACAGATTTCAGTGCCACTGGGCATCAATCATTCGTGCTGCGAAGCCGCCATCCACCGGCTCCGACGCCTTGTTCAGCCTGCCAGGCAGGCGGCAAAGCCCTGGTTCAGCGCCGCGCGGTCCAGGTCGCGGCCGATGAACACGATCTTGCTCGAACGGGGCTCCGTGCCCCATGCGGTGGAAGCGCGAAACTCCACCAGGCTGTGCACGCCTTGCAGCACGTAGCGCTGGTCTTCGTTGGCCACGGCGAGCACGCCCTTCATGCGGTACAGGTTGTCGGCCTGGGACGAGCGCAGTTCGCTGATCCAGCGGTGGAACGCCATCAGGTTGACCGCGCCGTCGACGGCGATGCCCACCGATGACACGCTCGGGTCGTGTTCGTGGTCTTCTGATTCATGGTGGTGGTCATGGTCGTGATGCTCAGGTTCAGCGCCGATTTCCATAAGCTTCTGCGTGCACTCGAACGCACCGATGCCGAGAATTTTCGTCAGGTCGATCTGCGCATGGGTGGAGGTCACCAGATCTGCGGTGGCGTTCAAACCACGTATCTTGCCGCGCAGGATTTCCACCTCGTCGCCGCTGACCAGATCGACCTTGTTGATGACGATGCGGTCGGCGCAGACGATCTGATCCACCGCCTGATTGTCGACGCCATCCAGTTGCAGATCTTCCAGGTGCTGGGCGATGTGCTTGGCGTCGACCATGGTCACGATGGCATCGAGTTCGACTTCTTCGGCAATCGGGTCATTGATGAAAAAGCTCTGCGCCACCGGGTACGGATCGGCCAGCCCGCTGGTCTCGATCAGGATGTGATCGAGGCGCACCGGGCGCGCCACCAACTCGCGGACGATGCGCACCAGATCCTCACGAACCTCGGCGGTGCAGCACACGCAGCCGTTGACCATTTCGTAGATTTCTTCGGTCTCCGAGCTGAGCACCAGATCGCCATCGATGCCGACCTCGCCGAACTCGTTTTCGATCACGGCAATCTTGCGCCCGTGGTTTTCCTTGAGGATGTAGTTGAGCAGGGTGGTTTTGCCGGCGCCGAGGAAGCCGGTGAGGATGGTCACGGGGATTTTGGTGTTGGGGGTTGGGGCGTTGAAGGGGGTGTTCATGATGAGGCTCCTTTGATTGACCGGTGCACACTGAATTCGGATGATGCTGCTTCATTGTGGGAGCGAGCTTGCTCGCGAATGCGGTGTGTCATTCAGCAGTGATAGCGACTGTTCCACCGCTTTCGCGAGCAAGCTCGCTCCCACAGGATCCTTGGTGTTCTCGCCATCGTTGTGCGGTGCCAGAGTCGAGGCCGAACAGGTCGAGCACCCGGCCGAGGCTGTGATCGACCATTTGCGCCAGGCTTTCGGGCCGGGCGTAGAACGCCGGCACCGGCGGGGCGATGATTCCGCCCATCTCGGTCACGGCAGTCATGTTGCGCAGGTGGGCGAGGGTCAGCGGGGTTTCGCGGGCCATCAGCACCAGGGTGCGGCGTTCCTTGAGGGTGACGTCGGCGGCGCGGCCGATCAGCCCGGACGAAGTGCCTGTGGCAATCTCCGCCAGGGTGCGCATCGAACACGGCGCGACCACCATGCCCAAGCAGCGAAACGAACCGCTGGCGATCCCGGCGGCGACGTCATCGGCGCGGTGGTAGTGGCTGGCAAGCGCAGTGACATCGGCCAGTTTGTAGTCGGTCTCGTGGGCCATGGTCAGCAGCGCGGCGCGGCTGATGATCAGGTGGCTTTCGATGTCCAGTTCGGCGAGTAATTGCAAAAGACGCACGCCGTAGATGAAGCCGGACGCGCCACTGATGCCGACCACCATCCGCTGGCGGCTCACGATGCCAGCCCTTTGAGCAGTTGCCGCGCACGTTCGAGCACATCCTGATCGAGCTGCGCCTTGATCCCGTCGAAGCCCGAGCCTCGGGTAGCGTCCAAGCCCATGCGCGAAGTGGTGCCGTTGACCGAGGACGACGGATCCAGCGGACTGCCGGGCAAGCCATCGATCACGAAAATATCCAGATGTGGCTGGAAATGCGTGGCCAGCGCCCACAACACCTGGCTGTCGTCAGTGATGTCGATATCGCTGTCCACCGCGATCACGTTTTTCAGGTACGGATCCCAGCCGAGCAGGGCGAGCATGATTTGCCGCGCCTCGCCGTCGCGGCTTTGATCCAGCGCCACGTAGCAATGAAAGTGGGTGCCGGAGTTCGGATAATGCACGGCGGTGACGGCGGGGAAACGCGCCTTGAGCTTCTCGCTCATTTCCGCTTCGCGCGGCAGTCGGGCGAGGGTCAGGTGCTCGGCGTAGCGGCCGCCCATCACGTCCACCAGCCAGGCGTCCTTGCGCCGCAACAGGGTGTCGACGCGCAGCACGTTGTTGGTCGAACGATCCGAGGAATAACCGCTGAACTCGCCGAACGGGCCTTCCTCGGCGTAGGCCGTCGGGTCAATGGCGCCTTCGAGGACGAACTCGGCGTATGCCGGGACGCCGATGCCGTAGCGCGGGGTCTTGACCAGTTCCAGCGGTGCGCCGAACAAGCCGCCGGCGACGGCGCGTTCATCGCTGCCGTAGGGTAAACGCGCTGCCGCCGCGAGCATGAACAACGGATGTGCACCGACCACCATCGCCACGCGCAATTCTTCGCCGCGCTCACGGGCGGTCTGCAGCATCCGCCACAGGTGTCCGCGCGAGTGCAGGCTGGTCGCCAGGGATTGGCGGGCGTGGCGCATCGAACGGTGATAACTCATGTTGGCAATGCCGGTCAGCGGGTCCTCGGCGATGATGATCGCGTTGGTGATGTACGGGCCGCGATCACTGGCGAAATGCTTGAGCATCGGCAGCAGCGCCAGATCCACGGCTTCGCCTTCGAACACTTCATCGAGCACCGGGCCGCTTTCCACGTAGCGTGGGGCGATGGGCTGGTTGGCGCGGCGCTGGAAGGTTTCGTGCAGTTGCGCCGGGGTGACGCCGAACAACCGGGCAATGCGGGTGCGGGAGGCGAACAGGTTAGTTGCCACCGGTACCTTGAGGCCGCCGACGTTTTCGCAGATCAGCAACGGATCGCGGCCCTGTGTGGCGAGGGCATCGACCAGGGCGGTGATGTCCTGATCGGCAGAAAGCGTTTGGGTGATGGTCAGCACATCGTCCGGGTACTCACGGCGATAGGCGTCGATGAACACGTGAAAATCCTGAGAATCGCCGAGCGTCGAACGGGTCATGGTTTCACCTCGTAAAAAGCAGGCACGCAGGGGTGAGAGGGCGTTCGATCGAGTAGCCGTTGGCCTGCCGGTCGAGGGAACGCCGGGTCATCTTCGTGCCTGTAAAGTCGCTGTGTTGTTGCAGTGTTGCCTTGTGGGTGACCTTTGTGGCGAGGGGATTTATCCCCGATGGACTGCGAAGCAGTCCTAAAACCAATAAACGCGGTCTGCCTGATACAGCGCGGTTGCAGGTTTTGGGGCCGCTGCGCAGCCCATCGGGGCGGTGCGACGTTTCGCTGAATCCCCTCACCACAGGGTTCACTTATGTCCCAGGGATCAGCGTTGCCTAGAGATACGTGGTGGTCAGGCGTATGTCGGCCTCAACCAGGTCCTTCGGCGGTGGCGTCGGTTCGATCCCGCACAACCGGGCGATGTTGTTGCCCAGGTAGTCCTCCAGATGATCCTCATCGATGCCCAAGCCCTGCGGTGCCGGTGAGCACAACACCTCCAGCTCGCGCAGCCACATGCCCGGTTCGTTCGGCGGCGAGTCGGTGCCGAACACGATCTTGTTGCGCGGCAGTTCCTTGGCGAACTCGACGATCCGCGACTGGAAGCACCAACCCGATTCGCAGTACACGTTCGGCGTGTCCATCGCCATCCAGAACGCCTCGAACGAGTAGTTGCCGCCGGTCTGGATGCCGAAGTGGCCGATGATGAAATTGACCATCGGGAACTCACGGATGATCGGGTAGAACATCGTCGGAATGGTGTACGGGCCGTCGCCGGTATGGATCAGCACCACGATGTTGTACTTGGCGCAGACTTTCATCGCCGGACGCAACCAGTCCAGCGCCCGGTCCGGGCGATAGCCGTGCATGTTGGCGTGCAGCTTGAGCATCTTGAAGCCGTATTCCTTGATGTGGAATTCCAGTTCCGCCGCACCGTTTTCCGGTCCCCAGCGCGGGTTGAAGTTGAAGTTGCCGATGAAGCGATCCGGGTACTTCACGCACAGTTCGGCGACGTACGACATGTAGTCACGCACGCCCTCGCGGCCCCGGCGGTTACCGTCGCGATAACCGGTGTTACCCGGTGGCGGCTGGATGAAACCCATGTCGATGCGGCGCGGCTTGCCGTTGATCATGTACGGGCCGTCCATCAGTTTGAGCATGCGCTCGCCGGTGAACGGTTCGCCGGTGTGGCGCCAGGCCTCGTCGACCAGGTTGGTGGGGTGCAGATGGGTGTCGATGATCATCGGTTCAGCTCCTGGCCAGTTGCGTGGTGACGGGGCGCTTGAGTTGCGCCTCTGCTTCGGAAACGGAACGCGGCGGCGGGGTCGGTTCGAGGCCGATCATCCGCGCGGTGTTGTTGCCCAGGTATTCCTCGAGGGTGTCTTCGTCGAGGTTCAGGCCTTGCGGCGGCTCGTGGCACAACACTTCGAGCAGGCGCAGCCACATGCCCGGTTCGTTCGGCGGGGTGTCGGTGCCGAACAGGATCTTGTGCGTCGGCAAGACCTTGGCGAACTCGACGATCCGCGATTGCAGGCACCAGCCGGATTCGCAGTAGACGTTGGGCAGCTCCATTGCCCATTGCATCGGTTCGAACACGTAGACCCCGCCGGTCTGCACGCCGAAGTGGGCCATGATGAAATTCACGTTGGGGAATTCCTTGATCATCGGCACCCATTCCGAGGGAATGCTGTACGGCCCGTCACCGGTGTGCAGCTTGACCGGAATGCCCAGCTCGGCGCATTTCTCGAAGCACGGGCGCACCCAGTCCAGCGCCCGGTCAGGCCGGTAGGCGTGCATGTTGGCCTGCATCTGCACCATCTTGAAGCCGTGTTCCTTGACGTAGCGCTCGATCGCCTCGACGCCGTTTTCCACGCCGCAGCGCGGGTTGTAGACGAAGCAGCCGATGAAACGATCGGGGTAGGTCTGCACCATTTTCAGGGTGTAGGCCATGTAGGCGTCGATGGATTCACGGCCCGAGAGTTCGCCGTCGGTCCAGGTGTAGATGGTGTTGCCCTGCGGCGGCTGGATGAAGGCTTTGTCGATCCGGCGAGGTTTGCCGTTGACCATGTACGGGCCATCCATCATCTCCAGCAAACGCTCGCCGGTGAACGGGTCACCGTCATGCCTCCAGGCGAGGTCCACGAGATCCGTGGGATAGCAGCTGATATCGATGATCATTGAAGTCGATCTCCTGATAGCGGGGAAGGGAGCCTTGCGGCTCTCGGCATCCACGCCCCGGGCTATCGGCCATTTCTATGCGCAGCACTCGCGCATTCCCTCGCCTGTTCGCATCCGGCCCGGGTGGGTGGTTGCTGAGGGCGAGTATTGGAAAGGGGGGAGGGGTTCGTACAATATTAATTGGGCGCGGTGGTGATACTTGGGCGATATGGGGAAAATAAAGATCAAAAGATCGCAGCCTTCGGCAGCTCCTACACTGATCTGTGCCCTAGCCTAATTCCTCTGTAGGAGCTGCCGAAGGCTGCGATCTTTTGATCTTCGGTGCTCGCGATGGCGTCAGGACTGTGTACGCAGCGCCAACTGTTTGATGGCTTCAACCACCGGCGCCACACGCTCGGCCTGCCCGTGCGGCCACACCGCGTAGAGGTTGTAATGCGCCGCAATCTGCGCCTCGTTCAACGCCACCAGCCGCCCATTGCGCAACGCATCGGCGGCGAGTAAACCGCGCACCAGCCCGGCACCAACCCCGGCTTCGGCAGCCGCAATCAGGTTCGCCGCATTATCGAAAATCACCCGCGCCGTTGGCTCTACCGGGGGCATTCCGGCCGCATCCAGCCACGGTATCCACGAGCGCCGCGTATAACCCAACAACGGCAGTTCAAGAATCTGCGCCGGGCTCAACGGCAACTGCAAACCATAGCGCTCAAGCAGCGCCGGTGAAGCCACCGCCAATACCCGATCGCCACAGATCTGCGTCATTTCGCAGTCATCCCAATCGCCATAACCGTAACGCAACGCCAGATCCACCCGCTCGAAGCTGCTGCGATCACTGCGCGGCATCGACAGCAGCGTCACCTCGTAATCCGGCAGTCCGTCGAGCAAATCCGGCAGGCGCGGATTGAGCCAGCTCTGCGCCAGTTCACTGTCGACGTCCAGGGTCAGGCGTTGCGCCACGCTGCGGTTTTTCACCGAGGACAGGGCCCGGTCGATCTGCGCCAGACCATCCGCCAGCACGCTGGCAAACAACTGCCCGGCATCGGTGAGGTTGCTGCCGCCGCCCTCACGTACGAACAACGGCTGACCGATGAAATCTTCCAGTGCGCGAATCTGCTGGCTGATCGCACTGTGGGTCAGGTCGAGCTTGCGCGCCGCGCTGGAGAAACTGCCGCTGCGCGCCGCGTGGATAAACGCGCTCATTGACTGCACCGACGGGTATCGCTTGTACATGTTGTTAGTCCTGCTTACACCGGTTGGCAGAAATCGTCGCTGGCCGCGTGTTGCGTCGGCTTCCAATAATCGGTCACCAGGCCCGCACAAAGACGGGCCGCTCTTTTGGAGCCTGACAATGATCGCACTCACGGTAAACGGCGAACGACGCGAGCTGGATGAAGCGTCCCCCTCCATGCCCTTGTTATGGGTACTGCGTGATCAACTGAAACTCACCGGCACCAAATTCGGCTGCGGCATGGGCCTGTGCGGTGCCTGCACCGTGCATCTGGACGGCGTCGCGGTGCGTTCCTGCCAGTTGCCGCTGGCCGCCGTCGCGGGCCACAGCATCACCACCATCGAAGGTCTGTCGCCGAACGAAAGCCATCCGCTGCAACTGGCCTGGGTCGCCGAAGATGTGCCGCAATGCGGCTACTGTCAATCCGGGCAGATCATGTCCGCCGCGGCACTGCTCAATACCGGTGCGGCGGTGACTGACGATTCGATCCGCAATGCGATGTCGGGGAATATCTGCCGTTGCGGCACATACGGGCGGATCAACAAAGCGATCAAACGTGCGGCGAACGCGCCGAAGGAGGCGTGATGAGCCTGCGCGACGACACCTTGCACGAACCGTCACGCCGGGTCTTTCTCAAGCAAGCAGCGACGGTGGCTTCGGGCCTGGCGATTGCCTTGTATCTGCCCTCCGGCAGCGCCGCCAGCGACCCGAAAGCCCCGGCGGCGGCCACGGAATTCGAGCCCAACGCCTGGGTGCGGATCTTCCCCGACGGCACGGTGAAACTGGTGGTACACAAACACGATTCCGGCACCGGCACGCAAACGGCGTTGGCCGCGTGTGTGGCCGAAGAGCTGGATGTGAACCCGATGACCGTGCAGGTCATCACCCCGGAAGATCCGTTCTTCGACACCTACATTCACCCGGTGTGGAAAGTCTTTTCCACCGGCGGCAGCACCAGTGTGTCTCTCGAATACGAGCGCTTGCGTATGGCCGGGGCCACAGCGCGGGCGTTGTTGATCGCCGCTGCGGCGAAGCACTGGACAGTCAGCCCCGACAGCTGCAGCACCGAAGAAGGTCGGGTGGTTCATCTGCCCAGCAAACGCAGCCTCGGTTATGGCGAACTGGTCGGCGTGGCGGCGCGTCTGCCGGCACCGACCCACGTCACCCTGAAGGATCCGGCGCAGTTCAAATACATCGGCAAACTGCGGCACAAGCGCGATGCCGCGGCCAAGGTCTGCGGGCGCTTCAAGTACAGCATTGACGTGCAGTTGCCGGGGATGCTGGTGGCGGTGATTCAGCGCGCGCCGGTAGTCGGGGCGAAAGTCGTCAGCGTGAATTCGGCGGCGGCATTACAGGTGCCGGGCGTGCGCCAGGTGCTTGCAATCCCCGGGCGCCCGGACGTGCTCGGCGGCAATCTGGAAGGCGTCGCGGTGCTGGCCGAGACGTTCTGGGCGGCGCAGCAGGGGCGCAAGCTGTTGGAGATCAAATGGAGCGACTCGCCACTGGCCGGGTTCGACAGCGCGGAACTGGGCAAAGCGCAAGCGGCCGCTATTTCCGACCCGAAAAGCCAGACCATCAAAGCCATGACGCATGGCGATGTTGACGCGCAATGGCCGCATGCGGCGAAGCTGATCGAAGCCGATTACCACATGCCGTACAAAGTGCAGAACCCGCTGGAACCGATCTGCATCACCGCGCACGTGCAGGATAAGGCGATCACCTATTGGGGCGGTGTGCAGGTGCCGTCGTCGGCGCTGGAAGCGGCGCAAACCGTATGCAGCATTGCCAAGGACAAGGTCACCATCAATGAACTGGTGTCCGGCGGCAGCTTCGGCGCGCGGGAGGCCAAATACTGGTTGTTCGAGGTGGCGTATCTGGCGCAGCAGATAGGTGTGCCGGTGAAATTACTGAACAGTCGCGAAGATGAAATGCACGCACTGTTCAATCACCCGGCGACGCTGCACCGGGTCAGAGGCGCGCTGGATGCCCAAGGCAAACTCAACGCACTGCAACTGCACGCGGTGTCACCGGCCTCGCCGGAGCAGTGGGAGCCGGGCTATTTCGAACGCCCGGATCACATGGATTACAGCACCACCGAAGCGATCACCGCGTGGGACTTCGCTTACCGTCCGCCGCATCTGGAGCTGAACTGGGTCAAGCACGAAAGCCATGTGCCCAGCGGCTGGTATCGCTCGGTGAGCTTCATCCCCAATGTGTTCGCCGTCGAGAGCTTCATGGACGAGTTGGCGCATGCGGCAGGCGCGGGCCCACTGGCGTTCCGTCTGGCCAACATGCAGGAGCGGCCACGGCATGTGGCGGTGCTGAAACAGGCTGCCGAACGCGCCGGATGGGGCCAGCCGTTACCGCCCGGCACTGCGTTGGGCATTGCGACCAATCAGGGTTACACCAGTTTTATCGCAGTGGTGGCGCGGGTCGCGACGGTCGATGGCAAGCCGAAAGTGGAGAAGCTGACCTGCGTGGTCGATTGCGGTCTGGCGGTTTCGCCCGGCGGGGTCGAGGAGCAGATCTACGGCGGCCTGATGTGGGGTCTTGGTCACGCGTTGTTTGATCGGCTCGACATTCAACAGGGCAGGGTGGTGCAGAGCAATTTCCACGACTACCGCGTGACCCGGATGTCGGACATGCCGGCCACCGATATCGTGGTGCTGGATGGCGAGCCCGGCAAACCCGGTGGCGTCGGTGAGTTGGGCAGTCCGTCGGTGGCACCCGCGATTGCCAACGCTTTGTTTGCGCTGACCGGCGTGCGCCAGCGTTCGACACCGCTGAGTCTGGGGTAGGCGCCATGGACCTGCGCCTGCTGCGGTATTTCATGGCCCTGGCCGATGAGCTGCATTTCGGTCGGGCGGCGGAGCGTTTGCACATCTGCCAGCCGCCGCTGAGCCAGCAGATTCGCCTGCTGGAGGAGGAGCTGGGCACGCCGTTGTTCGAGCGCAGTCACCATCGGGTCGAGCTGACAGCGGCGGGGCAGATGCTCAAGGAGCAGGCGCCGCTGGTGTTCGAACAACTGGAACGGGCGCTGGACCTGACCCGGCAGACCGGGCGCGGGCTGCTCGGCGAGCTGGAAATCGGCATGATCAGCTCGGTGATGGTCGGCGTGCTGCCCAAGGCCCTGCACCTGTTTCGCGAGCGCTATCCGCAGGTGAACTGGCGACTGCATGAAATGACCCCGGCGGCGCAGGTCAAGGCGTTGAAGGAAAAGCGTATCGACGCCTGCGTGTTCCGCGTGGGTTATGACGATCCGTTGCTGCGCAATGAATTGCTTATCTACGAGCCGATTCATGTGGTGATGCCGGCCGATCATCCGCTGGCCAGCCGCGAGCTTCTGTCCCCGGCGGATCTGGCACAGGAACCGTTTGTCGCGCTTGAACTGAAGCAGTCGCGGTTCGCCAACTTCCTTTATCAGTGCTGCATTCAGGCCGGATTCACCCCGCAGATCCGCCAGCAGGTGATCGAGGTGCAGACCTTGCTCAGCCTGGTGCGCGCCGGTTTCGGGGTGGCGCTGTTGCCGGCCTCGATCGAGCAGTTGGCGCCGGCGGGGCTGGTGTTTCGCAAGCTGACACCGGCGCTGCCGGAGGTGCCGTTGTACGCGACTTACCGGGCGGACGATGCCTCGCCGGTGCTCAGGTTGTTTCTTGATACGTTGCGGGAGTTGGTGGAAACTTCAGATCACCATTGATCCCCTGTAGGAGTGAGCCTGCTCGCGATAGCAGTGTGTCAGTCAGAGTTGATGTGGCTGACAGACCGCTATCGCGAGCAGGCTCACTCCTACAGGGATTTGTGGTGTTGTTGAAGAGTTCGGCACGATCGCGAACGCCTGCGGTCGTAATCTTCACACGCGAATTCCCTGTGGAGATCCAATGAGCCAGGAAGTCCTGACCACTGAAACCAACCGTCGCCAGCTGCAGCAGATCATCGCCGGGCTGTCCGACGGGGTGATTCTGCTGGAGCTTGATCAGAGCATCCTCTGGGCCAACGAAGCGGCGCTGGTGATGCACGGTGTCAGCCGGATCGGCGAGCTGGGCACTAATGCCGACGAGTATGCCAAGCGCTTCAGCCTGCGCTATCGCAACAATCATACGGTGCCCCCGGAGCACTACCCGATCAGCCGCGCGGCACGCTGCGAAGCGTTCAACGACGTGCTGATCGAAGTGTCTGCCGTGAATGATCCCGAGCACGTTTGGGTGCACAGCGTGCGCAGCATGATCCTGACTGATCGCGAAGGGCAGCCGGAGTCACTGGTGCTGATCATGAGCGACGTCACCGATTGGGCGAACGCCGAGCAGCGCTTCGAAAAAACCTTCAATGCCAACCCGGCGCCGGCGGTGATCTGCCGCCTCAGCGATTTGCGCTACATCAAGGTCAATCCGGGGTTTCTGGAGATGACCGGTTACACCCGCGAGCAGGTGATCGGCACCTCGGCCTATGAAATCGACATCTTCGAGCAGGCCGAAAAAAAGGATCTGGCGATCCAGCGCCTGCGCGATGTGGCGACTATTCCGCAGATGCAGGCTCAACTGCGCCTGCCCGATGGCGGCAGCAAGCAAGTGATCGTCGCCGGGCAACCGTTGGTGCTCAATGATGAGGATTGCATGCTGTTTTCCTTTGTCGACATGGAGCTGCGCCACAAGGCCGAGGTGGCGCTGCGCCAGAGTGAAGAGCGCTTCGCCAAGGCGTTCCGCCTGACTCCGGTGCCGATTCTGATCTGCACCGCCGACGAACAGCAGGTGATCGATGTCAATCAGGCGTTCCTCGACACCCTGGCGTACGAGAGTGACGACGTTGTCGGCAAAACCGTGACCCAGCTGAATTTCATTGACGACGACGGCGCGCGGGCACGACTGCTGACCGCCCTGGCGAAAAGCGGACGAGTGGATCGGGTCGATGTGCGGGTGCGCAAGAAGGACGCGGATCTGCTGGAGTGCGCGGTGTCTGCCGACACCGTGAATATTCAGGACACGCCGTGCTATCTGCTGGTGCTGATGGACATCACCGAGCGCAAGCGCACCGAGCTGGAGCTGGTGGCGGCGATTGAAGAGGTGATGAAGGATGCTTCGTGGTTCAGCCGGACGCTGATCGAAAAATTGGCCAATGTGAAGAAGGTCAACTCGCCGCAACTGCCGAGCGTGTCGTTCACTGACCTGACGGCGCGTGAGCGCGATGTGTTGGGGCTGATCTGCGAAGGCCTGGCCGACAAGGAGATTGCCGCCCGCCTGAAGCTCGCACCGAACACCGTGCGCAATCATGTGGCGACGGTGTATTCCAAGCTTGATGTGCACAGTCGCAGCGAGGCGATTGTCTGGGCGCGGGAGCGTGGTCTGTTTTCTGGCGAGCGCGGCGCGAAGGGTCAGCGGTAGGTGCAAATGCACTAGCTGATGCGGTGCAAATGCAGGTTCTGGTGAGATAGGGCAGTTCTTAGTCTGTTGGGGTGCGATACGAGCCTGTTTGGCTCGGGATCGTCTCCCTTCGAAACAGCTAAAGGAACAGGCTCCATGATGAATCTTGCGCAGTTGCGCGCCAGCCTCGAACAGAGTTTTTCGCCCTTGGCGTGCGAGTGTTCAGTGGATGGGGATCATTCGCTGACGGTGAAGTTGTATCACCCGGATTCGGGGCAGGTGGATCTGGTGATCAGCGGGTTGAAGCTCAATGCGTTGCGTACGCCGGAGGCTGTGGCGGCGTTGGTTGATGAGTTGCGGTATGAGTTGGAGAGCAATTCTTTGCGGGCTGCTCGGGATCCGGATATGGCTTAGGGTTTTGGTGTTGGTTTGTTTTGGGTGTATATCCGTTGCTGCGGGGGTTGCTGATTACGGTTCCGCCCTTACGGCGGGTCACTTTTTCCAGACGCCGAAAAAGTAACCAAAAAGGCTTTACCCTGACGTTCGGCCCTCGCTTAGGCTCGGGTTCCTTCGCTGCGGGATTCATCCGGGGGCAGCGCCTACGGTTTGCTTCGCTGCACCTCCTCTCGCTGTGTTTGGCTGCGCCAAACGGTCGCTGCGCTCCCACCCCCGGATAAATCCCTCCACTCAGCCTGCCGACGGGCCCTCAGATCAAAAGCTTTCGGCGAGCTGACACTCGGCCAGTGTAGGAGCTGCCGCAGGCTGCGATCTTTTGATCTGGGGCTTCTGGGAGCCAGCCTGCTGGCGATGGCGACCTGACAGCCGACCCATTTCCAACTGAACACACCCATTCCAACTGTGGGAGCGGGCTTGCTCGCGAAGGCGGCCTGACAGCTGACCCATTTCAGTCAGGAATACTCAACCCCTGTGGGAGCTGGCTTGCCAGCGATGGCGGCCTTCCAGTCAAAAAAATTCTTGTTGATGTACCCCTCCCACACAGATTTACTCCCCACAAAATCGACAGCCGATTCCTCCATCCCCCTCCATTTCACTGGCGCTTGCAGGGTAGTCGGCTATAAAGAATGAGTGGTCAGGTCTTCCGTCATCCGCGGTATTCGTGCGCGATAGCGGAAGTGGCTCTTCCATTCATCGCGGGTCGTCCTATGAATAATCCTGGGAAACGCGTGTATCTGCCGTTGTCGCTGGCTTTCTCGATCGCGCTATTGAGCGGCTGCGCCAGTCCTCCGCCACCGCCGCCTGCTGCACCGCCACCACCGCCGGTGCGTACCTGTCAGACCCTGGAAAACACTCAGGTGTCGGGCGATATGTATGTTGACGAGCAGGTCACTCGGCATATCACCACCACCCGGTGTGTCACGCAGTAGCGTGGGGCGGCTTTGCTGGCGGTGCATAAGGTCATTGCCTGACCTCAATCCTGTGTAGGCGCTGCCGAAGGCAGCGCCTACACAGGCGCGTCTGGTTTAGGACAGGAACCCACCATCCACATTCAGCGAAACCCCGGTGGTGTAGCTCGATGCATCACTTGCCAGATACAGCACCGCCCCGGCCATTTCACTCGGGTCGGCCACGCGCTTGAGCGGGATCTGCGTCAGTGCCTGCTTGAGGATCGCGTCATTCTTCACCAAGGCCGAAGCGAATTTGGTGTCGGTCAGGCCCGGCAGCAAGGCGTTGCAGCGGATGCCGAATTGCGCGCATTCCTTGGCGAAGACTTTGGTCATGTTGATCACGGCGGCCTTGGTCACCGAGTAGATGCCCTGGAACACGCCCGGTGAAATCCCGTTGATCGAGGCGACGTTGATGATGCTGCCGCCACCGTTCTCGCGCATCAGCTTGCCGGCTTCCACCGACATGAAGAAGTAGCCACGGATGTTCACGTCGACAGTCTTCTGGAACGCACCCAGATCGGTGTCCAGCACGTTGCAGAACTGCGGGTTGGTCGCCGCGTTGTTCACCAGAATATCGAGGCGACCGAACTGTTCCTTGATTCCGGCGAAGACCTGGCTGATCTGTTCCATTTCACCAATGTGGCAGGCCACGGCGGTGGCCTTGCCGCCGGCGGCGATGATGGCGTCGGCGACGTGCTGGCAGCCTTCGAGCTTGCGGCTCGAGACGATCACGTGGGCGCCTTGCTGGGCCAGCAGTTTGGCGATGGCTTCACCGATGCCACGGCTGGCGCCGGAGACGAATGCGATTTTGCCGTCGAGGTCGAACAACTGAGTCTTGGACATAAGGGTTCCTTGGTGTGGGCCGTCAGAGGCTCGATTTCGCAATGACCTGCAGGCTCATGTGCTCCAGCAGTTTGTTCATGTGAATGAACTGCGCGAAGCGTTTGTCCTGGGTCTGGCCGTGGTAGAAGCGGTAGTAGATCTGCTGCACGATGCCGGCCAGACGGAACAGGCCGTAGGTGTAGTAGAAGTCGAAATTGTCGATCTGGATGCCCGAGCGTTCGGCGTAGTAATCGACGAATTCGCGGCGGGTCAGCATGCCCGGGGCGTGGCTCGGCTGGCGGCGCATCAGTTGCACCGGTGCCGGATCATCGGCCTGAATCCAGTAGGCGAGGGTGTTGCCCAGGTCCATCAGCGGGTCGCCGAGGGTGGTCAGTTCCCAGTCGAGCACGCCGATGATCTGCATCGGGTTGTTCGGGTCGAGGATCACGTTGTCGAAGCGATAGTCGTTGTGGACGATGCTCGAGGTCGGATGGTCGGCCGGCATCTTGTCGTTGAGCCAGGCTTTGACTTTCTCCCAGTGCGGCGCATCCGGGGTCAGGGCTTTTTCGTAGCGCTCGCTCCAGCCCTTGATCTGGCGGGCGACGTAGCCTTCCGGCTTGCCCAGATCGCCGAGGCCGCAGGCGTTGTAGTCAACCCGATGCAGCTCAACAAAGCGGTCGATGAAGCTCTTGCACAGCGCTTCGGTTTTCGCTGCATCGAGGCCCAGTTCTGGCGGCAGGTCGGAGCGCAGGATGATGCCCTTGACCCGTTCCATCACATAGAACTCGGCACCGATCACCGACTCGTCGGTGCAGTGCACGTAGGCTTTCGGGCAGTAGGGGAAACCGTCGCGCAGTTGGTTGAGGATGCGGAATTCGCGGCCCATGTCGTGGGCGGATTTGGCCTTGTGGCCGAACGGCGGCCGGCGCAGCACGAACTCCTGCTGCGGGTACTCCAGAAGGTAAGTCAGGTTCGACGCACCGCCGGGGAACTGGCTGATCTGCGGCGTGCCGGTCAGCCCCGGAATGTGCTTCTTCAAGTACGGATCGATCAGGCTGGCATCGAGTTCTTCGCCAGAGCGGATCCGGGTGGACTGGTCAGTAAGCGCCATGCTTATCCCTTCTGCTTATTTTGGAGGCCAGACATCATTGGCTAATCTAATGGCGCACTCGGGCGGCCACAAGCGCGCAGCGGTCTTATAGGTTAGCGTGTTGCAGGATAATCAGCGTTTCGAATAGGTACGGCAGCAGGGCGCTGCCGGCTCTTTTCAATGCACGCGTTGGTTGTTGAGCCTGGGGGGCAGGGCGATCGGCGTCAGCACCGGTTGCCCTGAGAAGAACGCCACGAGGTTTTTTCCCACCAGTTCCACCGTGCCTTGGGTGGCCTCGGGTGACAGGCCGGCGACGTGTGGCGTGAGAATCACATTACTCAGGCTTTTCAGTGCATCCGGCACCTGCGGTTCATGATCGAACACGTCTAGCGCAGCCCCGGCAATCCGTCGTTGCTCAAGGGCAGTGATCAGATCCGCTGTGGTGATGACACTCGCCCGGGCGATGTTGACGATGAAACCGTTCGGGCCAAGGGCTTCGAGCACCGGGCGAGTCACCAGATGCTGGGTGCCGATTCCGCCCGGCGTAGCGATAATCAGAAAGTCCGAGGCGCGTGCCAGTTCGGTTGGCGTCGAGCAGAACGCGTAGGGCACATCACTGCGCAACTGACGGTTGTGGTAACTGATCTGCATGTCGAAACCGAGGTGAGCACGCCTGGCAATTGCCATGCCCACCGCGCCCAGGCCGAGAATGCCCAGGCGTTTATTGGCCAGCGACGGGCGCATGATCTTCGGCCATTCACCCCGGCGCACCGCCGCGTCGCAGCGCGGAATGTCGCGCACCAGCGCCAACAGCATCGCCATCGCATGATCGGCCACCGACGAGGCATTGACCCCGGCACCATTGGTCACGGTGATCCCGCGATCGCTGGCAGCCTGCAGGTCAACGTGTTCATAACCGGCGCCGATCACGGTGATGATTTTCAGCGCCGGCAGGGCGGCGATTTCCTCAGCGGTCAGTCCCAGCGGGCCACGGGTCAGCACCGCGTCGATCCGTGCGCCGTGGCTGGCGATGGCTTGCGCACGTTCGGCAGGGGTTGGTGCGAGGATCAGGTGAAAGCCCTGATGCTCGAGAATCGGCAAATAGTCATTGATGGTTTCAACCAGTACCAGAACGGTGGCGGGCATTGCGCGGCTCCTGTGATCTATGACGGTGTGGTCGCGAAAGTCGTGTCAGAGTGCTGATTCCAGAGCGGTTTGGCAATGGTGGCCGCAGCCCCGCTTCAGCCAGTGTAGGAGCTGAAACGGGGAGCGCGCGGGCGCTTCGTCAGAAGCTCACGTCGGCGCTGTTGATCAGCCGTGCAAATGCTCCGCCGAGGGTGGCGTTATGGTGCTCGATGATGACGTGGGCAGGTAATGCCGGGGTGTCCATGCAAGTGTGAGCGTCGGCCACCAGCAACGGTTTGAAGCCCTGATCGGCAGCGGCGCGGCAGGTGGCGTCGACGCAGAACTGGGTCTTCATGCCGACCAGGTACAGATCTTCGACGTTTCGGCTTTTAAGTTGCTGCGCCAGATCGGTGCCATGGAAGGCGTTGGGTCGGGACTTGTCGAACACGTGGTCGGACTCGGCATCCAGTTCGAGTTCCGGCAGCAGTTGCCAGAAGGGGCTGCCGGCGGCAATCGGCGAACCTGCCGGGCCGCTGTGGCGTGCGGCATAGATCGGCACGTGTTGCAGGCGTGCCTGGCGGAGCAGGTGCTGGATGTTGGCGAGCACACGTTCGCCGTCGTGGGGTTTTTCCGGGCCATGGAACAGACCGACCTGCATATCGATGATCAACAATGCTGCGGACATGATGTTTCTCCTTGAGGGCTGCAAAAGCCGCACGGACGGGAGAAACAACAAGGCCCCGTCCATTGCTGGCGGGGCCTTGGGTTCACTGCGCTGGATTCACCTCAGGCAGCAACACCACGACCCGCCGGTGGCGGTCGTGGTGGTACGGGTGAGGTGCAGCGGGCGAACGTTCATGCCGCCGATCATGCTGGCGGCGGCGAAGGGCTGTCAACTGGCGTATTGAGCGATGCCGTTGCCGAACGACCAATTCTCCTTTTTGACTTCCACCAGATTGATGAACACGTCTTCCATACGAATGCCCAGTTGAGTGTTCAGGCTGTGCGCGATGGTCTGGTACAGGGCTTTTTTCTGCTCCAGCGTCCGACCTTCATTGAGGGTGATCTGGATGATCACCAACTGATCGCTGCGCTGGATGCCCAGGTACTGCGGGTCGAAGATGAAATGCTCGCCGTCGTGCTCGTTGAGGATCTGGAAATTATCGTGTTCCGGCACATTGATGGTGGCGCGCATGGCGGCGTAGATCTGCTCGCCGATGCGTTTGGCGAAGATGGGGTCGCTGTGCTTTTTGATTTCGACGCGGACGAGGGGCATGGGCAAAGACTCCGTGGGGCAGGGGACTCATCTCACGCTAGAGCATGTCGGGAAAATTGAAAGTAAGGAGTGATGATCTCGCCGTTGCTTTTGTACGAGGCTACCTACTATTTGCGGGGAATTTGCCTACGAAATTGGCAGATGCGTCTGCTATCGGAACATCGATGAACGCGAAATCATGGGGGCACAAAGCAGCTCGGGTAGAAACTGCCAACAGCCAAGGAAGGCGAATGCTTCGAAACAATCGAGAACACCTGGAACTCGAAAGGCTCCGAAATGAAACACGCAAACTCATCGCCGAAAGAAAAAAACTTCTGGCGGAAGAGAAGAAGCTAAGCAGGGAAACGTATTTATATCCGCTCGCCGTATCAGGTGCCCTGGTGACTGCAATCACTGCGGTAGCAAGTGTTTTTTTCAAGTTTTGAGTGTTTGTGTTTCACCACCGTCAGACCCATAAGCCAAAAAGGAAAAACGAACATGAGCACCTATGACTTCAAAGCCAGAATGGAAGAACTGGAACGTGAGCACGATGAGTGGGAAGAAAGAATGCGCATCAAAAACAAGGGCGATATGTACCCAATCTGGGGAATGTTGGCGTTCGGCCTGTTTTGCATGTCACTCGGTTTCATGCTGGCTCGATCAATCTGATCAAGTCTTCCCCCTCGTAGTACATTGAAACTTGCCGGAAAACGACATTTCACGTATCCGGAGCCGACAGCCATTTTCCCGAAAACGACAACCCGCTGATCTGCTCCGTACAACCATTCCTCAGCTAAGTCTTTGCTTCTGCTCATTTATCGCGGAGAATCGCGCCCCTGTTTCGGCCGGAGCATGTCTGTCGGTTTTTTCCGACGCGTCCTGACCGAGTGGCAAGTGACCGGAATGCGGAGATCCGACCGGATGAATGATCAGGCCAATAGCGTCGACGCACGCTATGAAGCGGCAGCACCAGCTGAACTGTCGAGCTGGAATCGCCATGACACCACGTGGATGTTGGGACTGTTCGGGACGGCCATTGGCGCCGGTACCCTGTTTTTGCCGATCAACGCCGGTCTGGGTGGCTTCTGGCCGCTGGTGATCCTCGCGCTGCTGGCCTTCCCGATGACATTCTTCGCTCACCGCGGCCTGACCCGCTTCGTGCTCTCCGGTCGCGAAGGCGCCGACATCACCGAGGTGGTCGAGCAGCATTTCGGCATCAAGGCCGGCGCGCTGATTACCCTGCTGTACTTCTTCGCCATCTTCCCGATCCTGCTGATCTACAGCGTCGGCCTGACCAACACGGTCGCCAGCTTCCTCGAACACCAACTGCACATCACGCCGCCACCGCGCGCGCTGCTGTCGTTCGTGCTGATCCTCGGCCTGCTGGCCGTGGTGCGTTGCGGCGAGCAGGCGATCGTCAAGGCGATGAGCCTGATGGTGTATCCGTTCATCGTCGCGTTGCTGTTCCTCGCGGTGTACCTGATTCCGCACTGGAATGGCGGCATTCTCACCACCGCCTCCCAAGTGCCGGCACCGTCGGCACTGCTGCACACACTGTGGCTGGCGATTCCGGTGATGGTGTTCTCGTTCAACCACTCGCCGATCATCTCGGCCTTCGCGGTGGACCAGAAGCGTCGTTACGGTGCCAATGCGGAGCAGCGCAGCTCGCAGATCCTCTGCCGTGCCCACCTGTTGATGGTGGTGATGGTGCTGTTCTTCGTCTTCAGTTGCGTGCTGACCCTGTCGCCGGAACAACTGGCCGAAGCCAAGGCGCAGAACCTGTCGATCCTGTCCTACCTGGCCAACCACTTCAGCAACCCGGCCATCGCCTTCGCGGCGCCGTTGATTGCCTTTGTGGCGATTTCCAAGTCGTTCCTCGGCCACTACATCGGTGCCAGCGAAGGCCTCAAGGGCCTGATCGTCAAGAGCGGCAAGCGTCCGGGCGCCAAAGCGCTGGATCGTATCGTGGCGGCGTTCATGCTGGTGGTGTGCTGGATCGTTGCGACCCTGAACCCGAGCATTCTCGGGATGATCGAGGCCGTCGGCGGTCCGGTGATTGCGGCGATCCTGTTCCTGATGCCGATGTACGCGATTCGTAAAGTACCGGCGATGGCGCGCTATCGCGGTCAGGCGTCGAACGTATTCGTTACCCTGGTCGGTCTGGTGGCCATTTCGGCGGTGATTTATTCGCTGACTGCTTAAAGATCAAGAGATCGCAGCCTGCGGCAACTCCTACAGGGTTTGTGTATATCTGTAGGAGCTGCCGAAGGCTGCGATCTTTCGCTTTTCAGCTACAGTAGGCCGCTGCGCATCTCTCATGCGCAGCGGCTTTTTTTCGTCTGGAGACAGTGGATTGTCGAGCGCGCCCCAATCTGTAGAGCCCCCCAATCGCTGGCAGGACATCCTCGCCGGTCTATCGATTGCCGGTCTGCTGTTGCCCGAAGCGGTCGCCTATTCGACCATCGCCGCGCTGGCGCCCCAGGCTGGGGTGATTGCGCTGTTTGCCGGTCTGCTGTGTTATGGGCTGTTTGGCACCAGCCGTTTTGCCATTGTTTCCGCTACGTCATCCTCGGCAGCGGTGCTGGCGGCGGCCACGGCGACCATGGCCAATGGCGACCCGCAGTTGCGCGCGACCCTGGCGGTCGGATTGGTGCTGGTCACCGGTGGGCTGTTCTTGCTGGCGGGGATCTTTCGTTTTGGCAGCGTCACCGCGTTTATCGCCAAACCGGTACTGCGCGGCTTCGCTTTCGGCCTCGCGCTGACCATCATCCTCAAGCAGGTCGCCAGCGTGGTCGGCGTGCACCTGACCGATGCCAATCTGGTGCGCTTCGCCCCGCAACTGCTCGAACAACTGCCGCAGTGGAACTGGCCGGCGGCGGCCGTCGCAGCGGTGGCGCTGGTGCTGTTGGGACTGTTCTCGCGCTTTCCACGGGTGCCTGGCGGTTTGCTGGTGGTGGTGATCGGCATCGTCGCCGGGCAATGGCTGAACCTTCCGGCGTATGGCGTGAACATGATCGGTTTGATCGACCTGAGCCTGGAGGTGCCGAGCCTGCCGGTGCTGCCGTTTGCCGACTGGCTGCGGCTGGGGGAGGTGGGTTTTGCGCTGGTGATGATTCTGTACGCCGAGTCGTACGGCTCGATCAGTTCGTTCGCCCTCAAGCACGGTGATCGTGTGACCTCCAACCGCGATCTGCTGGCACTCGGCGCAGCGAACTTGTTGTCCGGATTGTTCCATGGCATGCCGGCGGGGGCCGGGTATTCGGCAACGTCGGCGAACGAGGCCGCTGGCGCGACTTCACGCTGGGCCGGTGGGGTAGCGGCGCTGGTGGTGCTGGTGATCGTGCTGACGGTGCTGCCGTGGATCGCCCTGACACCGGAGCCGATTCTGGCGGCCATCGTGATTCATGCACTGGCGCGTGGCTTGAGTCTGCAGCCGTTGGGGCGTTACTTCGTCTGGCGCCGGGATCGGCTGCTGGTGTTGTGTGCGGTGGGGGCGGTGTTGGTGCTGGGCATTCTCGACGGCTTGCTGGTGTCGGTGGCGATCAGCGTGTTGCTGATGCTCAAACAGATGTCGGCGGCGGACATTCAGGTGCTCGGGCGCATTGATGGCGGGCATGATTTTGTCGACCTGCAGCGTCACCCAACGGCGGTGACTGAGCCGGGAGTGCTGATTGTGCGGCCCAGTGAGGCGTTGTTCTTTGCCAACGTCGAGCGGATTCTCGGTACGGCGCTGCACTTGATTCGTCATTCGGACGTGCCGCTGCACGCGGTGATTCTCAGTCTGGAGGAAACCCCGGACCTGGACGGCACCAGCATCGAGGCAATGCAAGAGTTTTTCCTGCGGGTGCATCAGGAGGGCAAGCGCCTGATTCTGGCGCGACTCAAGCATGAGGCACTGACGGTGCTGGAGGCATTGCCGGAGGTGCCGGCCCACGGCGTGATACTCAGCGGGCTTAGCGTTGATTGCGCGGTGCAGCAAGCCTTGAAGCCTGACGCCTCCCTGTAGGAGCTGCCGGAGGCTGCGATCTTTTGATCTTGCTTTTTAAGATCAAGAGCAAAGATCGCAGCCTTCGGCAGCTCCTACGAGGAATGATGTGGAACAGAGCACGCATAAAAAAACGCCGCTCATCTCACGATGTGCGGCGTTTTTTCATTGCGTTGCAGCGTTAGGCTTGAACGACCGGAATCTTGGCGTTCGCAGCAGCTTCACGGAACTCGGCGATCTGGTCGAAGGACAGGTAGCGGTAGACATCGGCCGCCATGCTGTCGATCTTGCCAGCGTATTCCATGTACTCCTCGACGGTCGGCAGGCGACCCAGGATCGAAGCCACGGACGCCAGCTCGGCCGAAGCCAGGTAGACGTTCGCGCCGTCGCCCAGACGGTTCGGGAAGTTACGGGTCGAAGTCGAGACCACGGTGCTGTTCGGCTCAACGCGTGCCTGGTTACCCATGCACAGCGAGCAGCCTGGCATTTCCATGCGTGCGCCAGCCTTGCCGTAGATGCCGTAGTAGCCTTCTTCGGTCAGTTGGTGAGCGTCCATCTTGGTCGGCGGCGACAGCCACAGACGGGTTGGCAGCTGACCTTTGACCTGATCCAGCAGTTTACCGGCAGCACGGAAGTGACCGATGTTGGTCATGCACGAACCGATGAACACTTCGTCAATCTTCTCGCCAGCCACGCTGGACAGCAGACGGGCGTCGTCCGGATCGTTCGGCGCGCACAGAACAGGCTCGTTGATGTCGGCCAGATCGATTTCGATGACTTCGGCGTATTCGGCGTCGGCATCGGCTTCCATCAGCTCAGGGTTGGCAATCCAGGCTTCCATCGCTTGCGCGCGACGTTCCAGGGTGCGTGCATCGCCGTAGCCTTCGCCGATCATCCAGCGCAGCAGGGTGATGTTGGACTGCAGGTACTCGGTGATCGACTCTTTCGACAGCTTGATGGTGCAACCGGCAGCCGAACGTTCGGCCGAGGCGTCGGACAGTTCGAACGCCTGTTCCAGGGTCAGACCTTCCAGGCCTTCGATCTCCAGGATGCGGCCGGAGAAGGCGTTTTTCTTGCCTTTCTTCTCGACGGTCAGCAGACCGTTCTGGATGGCGAAGTAAGGAATGGCATGAACCAGGTCACGCAGGGTGATGCCAGGTTTCATTTTGCCTTTGAAACGCACCAGGATCGATTCCGGCATGTCCAGCGGCATGACGCCGGTGGCAGCGGCGAACGCGACCAGACCGGAACCGGCCGGGAACGAAATGCCCATCGGGAAACGGGTGTGCGAGTCACCACCGGTACCTACGGTGTCCGGCAGCAGCATGCGGTTCAGCCACGAGTGGATGATGCCGTCGCCAGGACGCAGGGAAACGCCGCCGCGGGTCATGATGAAGTCAGGCAGGGTGTGGTGGGTGGTCACGTCGATCGGCTTCGGATACGCCGCGGTGTGGCAGAAGGACTGCATCACCAGGTCAGCGGAGAAGCCCAGGCACGCCAGGTCTTTCAGTTCGTCACGAGTCATTGGACCGGTGGTGTCCTGAGAACCCACGGTGGTCATTTTCGGTTCGCAGTAGGTGCCAGGACGAACGCCTTTGCCTTCTGCCAGACCGCACGCCTTGCCGACCATTTTCTGCGCCAGGGTGAAGCCCTTGGTGCTTTCGGCCGGTGCTTCAGGCTTCTTGAACAGATCGAACGCAGGCAGACCCAGTTCGGCGCGAGCCTTCTCGGTCAGGCCACGGCCGATGATCAGCGGAATACGACCGCCGGCACGGACTTCGTCCAGCAGCACAGGGGTCTTCATTTCGAAGGTGGTGATGACTTCGTCGGTACCGTGCTTGCAGACCTTGCCTGCGTGCGGGTACAGGTCGATCACGTCGCCCATGTTCATGTTCGACACGTCGAACTCGATTGGCAGTGCGCCGGCATCTTCCATGGTGTTGTAGAAGATCGGAGCGATTTTGCTGCCGAAGCAGAAACCGCCAGCGCGCTTGTTCGGCACGTAAGGGATGTCGTCGCCGAAGAACCACAGCACCGAGTTGGTTGCCGATTTACGCGAGGAACCGGTACCGACCACGTCACCGACGTAGGCGATCGGGAAGCCTTGACCGCGCATCTCTTCGATCTGCTTCATCGGGCCGGTCTTGCCTTGCTCGTCCGGAACGATGCCGTCACGGGCCATTTTCAGCATGGCCAGGGCGTGCAGCGGGATGTCAGGACGCGACCAGGCGTCTGGTGCAGGGGACAGGTCGTCGGTGTTGGTTTCGCCGGTGACCTTGAACACGCGCAGGCTGATCTTGTCGGCCAGTACCGGGCGCTTCTTGAACCACTCGCCGTCAGCCCAGGATTGCAGCACGGCCTTGGCGTGAACGTTGCCGTTCTTGGCTTTTTCAGCCACGTCGTGGAAGGCATCGAACATCAGCAGGGTGTGCTTGAGTTCTTCGGCAGCCACTGGCGCCAGCTCGGCGTTGTCCAGCAGTTCAACCAGAGTCACGATGTTGTAGCCGCCCTGCATGGTGCCGAGCAGTTCTACAGCGCGCTTCTTGTCCAGCAGAGGGGAGGTGACTTCGCCTTTGGCCAGGGCCGACAGGAAACCGGCTTTGACGTAAGCGGCTTCGTCCACTCCTGGTGGTACGCGATTGGTGATCAGGTCAACGAGGAAAGCTTCTTCGCCAGCCGGAGGATTCTTCAGCAGCTCGACCAGGCCTGCAGTTTGTTCGGCGTTAAGCGGCTGGGGAACGATACCCAGGGCTGCACGCTCTTCGATATGTTTGCGGTAGGCTTCAAGCACAGTTATTACCCTCATCAGTGGTCCCAAATGGGTGTCCGGGACGCTCATCCCGAAATTGCCGTACTCATGCACCGCACGACGTTGTGGGTCGTTTGGCCAGAATTACCGGCAATTCCTTACAGAAGCTGCTTTCAAAGTTTTACGCCTGCAGAACGGGGAGCTGATGAGGGTTGGCGTTGGGCTTTTCCCCGCTGGAAAAACCCTTCGCCAACACCGCTCTGAAGGAACGACTGTGCTCGTGACGCTTTGAAAACAGCTTCTAACGGACATTGGCGCCTTAAAAGGCTGGCTGATTCTACGGCAAAAAAAATTTAAAGGTAAGTCGCGCTCTATTGGACTTTGGTGGCGTTGTGCGCAGGTGAGTCAAACCGCGAGCCAGCGCTTGCCCCTGACGTTTGAGGGGTGATCAATGCCCGACAAAGGGCTAACATGCCGGCCTGTTCCGCGTTTCAGTGTTTTGCCAATTTATGCCCAATCAGACCATCAAGACCCCCTGCGTCGGCCTCTGCTCCACTGTTTACGGAGATCTGGTGTGCCGTGGCTGCAAGCGTTTCCACCACGAAGTGATCCACTGGAATGGTTACGGCGAGGAGGAAAAGCGTGCGGTGTGGTTGCGTCTGGAGCAATTGCTGTCACAAGTGATGGCGAGCAAGGTCGAGATCTTCGATTCGGCGCGCCTGCGCCAACAGCTGGAACAGCGCAAGATCCGCTTCGTGCCGCATCAGTCGGAATATTGCTGGGCCTATCAGCTGATTGCGCGCGGGGCGCGGGTGATCATTAATCTGGAAGCCTACGGGATGGTGTTGCTGCCGGAGTTCCGCGACTGGAACCTGCCGGAGTTGCGCGATGCCATTGATCGGGAATTTTTCCTGCTGTCGGAAGCGCATTATCAGCGCTATATCGCACCGGGCTTCCTCAAGGACGCCTTCGGCGCCTGAAGATCAAAAGATCGCAGCCTGCGGTAGCTCCTACAGGTGGAACGCATTCCCTTGTAGGAGTTGCCGAAGGCTGCGATCTTTTGCTTTTAGTGCTTCACCGCCAACTCCACCAGATGATCCTCAACTTCCTGCGGCTTGAGCACCAGCACGTCGCTTTCCAGCGCATCCAGCACCACTTCGGCGGTATTGCCGATCAGTGCGCCCGACAACCCGGTGCGCGCCACGGTGCCGATCACGGTCACTGCCGCTTGCAGTTTGTGCGCCATGAACGGGATCAGCACATCCGCCGGGCCTTCCTCGATGTGCAGGTGTTCGTCATCCACATCGAACTCGGCCTGAAATGCCTTGCACTGCTCGCGGTACCTCGCTTCGATGGTTTCCTTGAGTTGAAAGGTCGGATCCGCTGCCGAGAGCATCGGCGACGGATGCGCGCTGATCACATGCAGATGCGCTTTGGCGAGGCTGGCAATGTCGTAGCCGTGATCAATGATCGTGGTGTGCAAATGCCGGTGTTCGCCATCGGCATTGCCCACGTCCACAGCCGCAAGAATCACTCGGTCTTTCCAGGAAGTGGATGTTTTTACCAATAGCACCGGGGTCGGGCAGTGGCGCAGCAGTTTCCAGTCCGCCGGCGTCAGCAAAGCCTTTTTCAGCGCACTGTCGGGATAGTGCTGCTTGACCACCAGCCCGCAGCCTTCGGCCTGCTGCACATCGATGATGGTTTCATGCAGGCTCTCGTTCCACGCCTGTTCGGTGGTCGCGCTGTAGCCATCCGCCAGCAGCGCGGCTTTGAGCACGCCGAGCATGCCGGCGTGGTCGTGCTTGCGGTCGCACACCAGCAGGTGCAGATGCGCCTGGGTCACGCCGGCGATCAACTTGGCGCGCTTGAGCGCCAGGCTTTCCGAATGTTCGGGTTCGATGACCACCAGAATGCTGCGAATGGCTTGCATGAGCGGAGTCTCCAACAAAGAAAATGCACGGCGTTGCACAACTATAGTTGCTGCTCATGCGCCTGCGACTTGATGCATATCAACGCCTGCGACTGGTGGTCTGCGGGCAGGCCGGTATAATCGGCGGCCTTTGCTCGTACACCTTTTACCGTGAGCCCCATGATCCTTCCCGAAATCCACGAATTCCTTGGCTGCCGCACGCCCGACGCCTGGGTTCAGGCGGCACTGGCCGATCAGGAAACCCTGCTGATCGACCACAAGAACTGCGAGTTCAAGGCCGCCAGCACCGCGCTGAGCCTGATTGCCAAGTACCATTCCCACGTCGACCTGATCAACATGATGTCGCGTCTGGCCCGGGAAGAACTGGTGCACCACGAACAAGTCATGCGCCTCATGAAACGCCGCAAGATCGAGCTGCGCCAGCTGCACGCCGGGCGTTACGCCTCGAGTCTGCGCAAAGTGGTGCGCAGCCACGAGCCGGTGAAACTGGTGGATACCCTGGTGGTTGGCGCATTCATCGAAGCGCGCAGTTGCGAGCGTTTCGAAGCGCTGGTGCCACATCTGGACGAAGAACTCGGCAAGTTCTATTTCGGCCTGCTGAAAAGCGAGGCGCGGCACTTTCAGGGTTATCTGAAACTGGCTTACCAGTACGGCGATGCGAAGGACATCGCTCAGGTGATCGACAAGGTGCGTGCTGCGGAGCAGGAACTGATCGAGTCGCCGGATGAAGAGTTCCGCTTTCACAGTGGTGTGCCTGTCGCCGCATAACCCTGGCCGAAAAAACAATGTCAAAAGATCGCAGCCTTCGGCAGCTCCTACAGAAAACGCATTCCAAATGTAGGAGCTGCCGAAGGCTGCGATCTTTTGCGTGTGATTGTTAAAAACTCTTAAGAGTATGAAACATCACCGATAACGGGCCTCTGCCTGCGAATCCCGCCATAATGTCGACCACTTCACACATGGGTTGGCAGACGGTCGTTATGGATAACCTGGGTTTTGGCAAACTCCTGCTGGTCGAGGACGATGAGCGTCTGGCCACGTTGATTGCGCATTTTCTCGAGCAGCATGGCTACGAGGTGCGCGCGGTGCATCGCGGCGATCTGGCGGTGGCCGCGTTTCTCCAGTTCCAGCCCAAAGTGGTGGTGCTCGACCTGATGTTGCCGGGGCAGAGCGGCCTGCACGTGTGCCGGGAGATTCGCAGTGTGTCGGACACGCCGATTGTCATCCTTACCGCCAAGGAAGACGACCTCGACCATATTCTCGGCCTGGAATCCGGCGCCGACGACTACGTGATCAAACCGATCAAACCGCCGGTTTTGCTCGCGCGGCTACGCGCCTTGCAGCGGCGGCAGATGCCGGAAGCCGGCGTGGTCAGTGCGCTGGAGTTCGGGCGCTTGAGCATCGATCGCAGCTGTCGCGAAGTGCGTCTGGCCGGTGAGATCATCGAAATGACCACCATGGAATTCGAGCTGCTGTGGTTGCTGGCCAGCGCCGCCGGCAAGACCCTGTCCCGCGATGACATCCTCAATCGCATGCGGGGTATCGCTTTTGACGGGCTCAACCGCAGCGTCGACGTGTACATCAGCAAGTTGCGCAACAAACTCAAGGACAACCCACGCGAACCGGTGTGCATCAAGACCGTGTGGGGCAAGGGGTATCTGTTCAATCCGTTCGCGTGGGAGCTGTAGATGCTGCGGTTATTCCTCGGGCTGTTTCTGGTGATGACGGTGGGCCTGGTCCTGGCCCTGCAAACTGTCGAGCGTACGTTCGATGCCTTGCTCGACTATCAGATGCAGGACTACAACCGCGAGGCGGTGCGTGGTCAGGCCTGGACGCTGGGGGAGTTGCTGCGCAACCTCGACGGCCCGGCCCGTGAAAAACAATTGCAGGCCCTGCGCCCGCACTATGGCCTGGGGTTGACCTTGGTCGACGCCGATCAACTGGCGCTCAGCGACGAGGAAAAAGCCGAGCTTGCTCAAGGCTTGCTGGTGATCCGCGACAAATACACCCAGTACATTTCTTCCATCGACGGCGGCTCGCAACTGCTCAGCATTCGCTTGCCCGCCGAACCCAGCCTGATGCCGTTCTACATTGCCGGTGCCTACTTGATGATCGCCGTGCTGATCGGCTGCGTGCTGTTTTTCTGGGTGCGCCCGCACTGGCGCGATCTGGAAAAACTGCGTCTGGCCGCCGAGCGCTTTGGCGACAACGACCTGTCGGTGCGCATTCAACTGTCCAAGCGCTCGAACATTCGCGATCTGGCTGAACACTTCAACCTGATGGCGGCACGGATCGAAAGCCTGATCGCCAATCAGCGCGAGCTGACCAACGCGGTGTCCCACGAGCTGCGCACACCGATTGCGCGATTGTCGTTCGAACTCGACCAGCTCAAGCAACAGCCGGACGCCAGCCAGAACCGCGAACTGATCGCCGACATGTACGCCGACCTTGGCGAGCTGGAAGAAATGGTCTCCGAGCTGCTGACCTACGCCAGCCTCGAACGCGGCGCGACGGTGATCAAGTGCGAAAACATTCAAGCGGCCAACTGGCTCGACAGCGTGGTCGGCAGCGTGGCGCTGGAGGCGGAAGCGGCGGGGGTGCAGTTGCTGATTGGTGATTGCCTGCTCGACACCGTACGCATCGAGCCGCGCTTCATGGCGCGCGCAGTGATCAATCTGCTGCGCAACGCCATTCGTTATGCCGAGCAGCGTGTCGAGGTGACGCTGGTGCGCAGCGGCGATTACTACGAAGTGCGGGTCAACGACGACGGCCCGGGGGTTCCGGTGGAAGGTCGGGAGAAGATCTTCGAACCGTTCTCGCGGCTGGATGCCAGTCGCGACCGTCGTACCGGCGGTTTCGGCCTGGGTCTGGCGCTGGTGCGTCGGGTGTCGCAGTCCCATGGCGGGCAGGTCGAGGTCGGGGAATCAGTGTGGGGTGGGGCGTCGTTCCGGATGACCTGGGCGCATCTGGACTGATTTGTGCTGTCAGTTCCGGCCCTATCGCTGGCAAGCCAGCTCCCACAGGTTATTGGGCGTACACAAAAACTGTGGGAGCTGGCTTGCCAGCGATAGGGCCATCAATCACATCACAAGACTGTACTTATTTGACCAACCCCAACCGCTCATGCCACTGCGCAATCGACTCCTCGGGATACACCGCAAACTGCTTGTCCTTGGGTTTCGCATCCACCTCGACCCAGGGCGCCTTCGACGCCAGCATCAAATGCGTTTGCTGCGGCGGCACCGGCAGTGGCGTATCGATGGCCGAGGCGAACGGGTGGATCAACTCCGGCCATTCCGGGCTGAACAGCCATAAACCGCTGCCGCACTGTGAGCAGAAATGCCGCTCGGCCGTGCTGCGATGGGCACGTTTTTCACCTGCTTCCTTCATCTTCGCGTGGTAGATGCTGATGTGCTTGCGCCCCTGAACCTTGAGGCTGGCCGCATCGCCACCGAGATTGATCGCATAGCCGCCACCGCCCTGAGTCTTGCGGCAGATCGAGCAGTAGCAGCGTTGATAAGGGTAGGGATGGACGCTGGTCAGGCTGAAAGTGACGGCGCCGCAATGGCAGGAGCCTTCTAGGTGCATGGGGGGGCCTCCAGTGGCTGAAGTGGTGCGGTTGAGCCTAGAAGAAAATGCATGATCGTGTCCTGTAGGAGCTGCCGAAGGCTGCGATCTTGGCTTAAAGATCAAAAGATCGCAGCCTTCGGCAGCTCCTACAGGGATCGGTTGCGCGCCGCGAAACCTGTAGGAGTGAGCCTGCTCGCGATGAACGATGACGCGGTCGCACTGGACGCCCACCGCCAGCCCGGTCAGCATGTCCCAAAAAAAAGGCACCCCAACCCATGCGAAGACTCCCCTCACTGGCGGCCCTGCGAACCTTCGAATGCGCCGCCCGCCACGCGCATTTCGGCCGGGCCGCCGCCGAGTTGTGCGTCACCGACAGCGCGGTCAGCCACCAGATCCGTCAGCTCGAAGAACAGCTCGGCGTCTCGCTGTTCATACGCGAAGGCCGGCAGATCCGCCCGACCATCGCCGCCGGACGTCTGATGCAGAGCCTGCAACAGGCCTTCGAACTGATCGGTGAAGCCTGCGATGAACTGCGCGATCCTTCCTCGCTGGCGGTCTTGCGTCTGGCGGTCACCGCCGAGCTGGCGCAAAAGTGGCTGATGAACCGTCTCACCGATTTCTACGCACGCTATCCGCACATCACTCTGCATCTTTACGAACAGCCGATCGACGCCAGCGCGCCGGGCGAAGATATCGATCTGGCGATCACCTACGGCACCGGCCCGGTGGACAGCAGCGCCTATTTCGTGCGGCCGTTGCCGGCGCTGCAATTTTTCCCGGTGTGCAGCCCGGGGCTGTTCAACCAGGGCACCCTGAAAACCCCGAAAGACCTGGCGCGCCACTGCCTGCTGCACGACGATCAGGACGGCAAGACCTGGACCGCCTGGCTCACCAGTCATGCCGGCGATCTGCGTCCGCAGCGCCAGTTGTATTTCGCCCACGCCGGTCTGGCGCTGGAAGCGGCGGCACAGGGGCAGGGTGTGGCGATGGGCGACAACCTCACCGCGCAGGAGGACTTGCTCAGCGGGCGGCTGGTGCGGCCATTCACCTCGAGCATGACCGCGCTCGGCCAATACGCGCTGGTCTGCGAGCGGCTGCGCCTGGAGCGTCCTGCCGTGGCGCAGATGCTCGAATGGTTCAACGATCAACTGGCCGATTGATGAGTTGAATTCAACTGTTCCGCAATAATCATCGTTGGCGGGCCAGCCGTCCGCGACCGTAGCCTGTGGTCATTCCCAACCCAAGACGAGGTTTGACCATGGCACGTTTGCTCGACTCCACCCCCAAACACGACGGCTTCCGTCTGCCCGGCGAATTCGAAGCCAAGTCCGGCTGCTGGCTCGGCTGGCCGGAGCGCACCGACGTGTGGCGCAACGGCGCGAAACCGGCGCAGAAAGTCTGGGTGCAGATCGTCACCGCCATCTCCCACAGCGAACCGGTCACCGTCTGCGCCTCCGCCGCGCAATTCGCCACCGCCCGCCGCCAGTTGCCGCCGCAAGTGCGTGTGGTCGAGATGACCTGCAACGACACCTGGTTCCGCGACAGCGGCCCGTGCTTTGTGGTCAACGACCAGAGCGGCGAAGTGCGTGGCGTCGACTTCGAATTCAACGCCTATGGCGGCCTCGACGGCGGGCTGTACTACCCGTGGGACAAGGACGATCAGATCGCCAGCAAGATCCTCGAAATCGAACGCTTCGACCGTTACCGCGCACCGCTGATAGCCGAACTCGGCGGCATCCAGAGTGACGGCCAGGGCAGCATCCTCACCACCGAACAGTGCCTGCTCAACCGCAATCGCAACCAGCATCTGGGCAAGGATGAAGTTACCCGGCGCCTGACCGATTACCTCGGCGCCGAACAGGTGATCTGGCTGCCACGCGGCTGCAAGTTTGACGAGACCGATGGCCATGTCGATGACCTCGCGTGCTTCGTGCGCCCCGGCGAAGTGGTGCTGCAATGGACCGACAACCGCGACGACCCGCAATGGGAGATATATCAAGAGACCTACGACATCCTGCGCAGCACCCGCGACAGCCGTGGCCGCGAGTTGATCGTGCACAAACTGCCGCAACCGGACGTGCTGGAGTGGACCGCCGAGGAAGCCGAAGGACTCGATCAGCAGGACAGCACTCACACCCGTCAGGCCGGCACCCAAATCTGCGCGTCGTACATCAACTACTACGCCGGCAACAGCTCGATCGTGGTGCCGCTGTTCGGCGATCGCAACGATCAGGTGGCGCTGGCGACGCTGGCCGAACTGTTCCCGCAGCACAAGATCGTCGGCATCGAAAACTCCCGGGAAATTCTCCTCGGTGGTGGCAACGTCGCGTGCATCACCATGCCGCAATACGCCGGCACGTCTAATCGCAAGGGGGTGTGATGATGGGCCTGCACAAACTGACTCAAGCGTTATTGCTGGTGCTTGCACCCCTGTGTGTGCAGGCCGCCGACACCGCCAGACCGGTGGTTAATCTGTATATCTGGGGCGAGTACCTGGCCCCGGATACGCTGAAGAATTTCGAGGCGCAGACCGGTATTCATGTGGTCGCCGATCACTTCGATTCGCTGGAAACCGTGGAGACCAAACTGCTCACCGGGCGCAGCGGTTATGACCTGGTACTGACCGCCGGGCAACACCTTTCGCGAGCCATCGAGAGCGGTGCGATCCAGCCGCTGGACAAGGCGCGGGTGCCGCATTTTGCCGGAGTCGGTGACGAGTTCCGCCAGCACATGGCGGTGTTCGATCCCGGCAACCGTTATGCCGGTATTTATGCCTGGGGCACCACCGGTGTGGGTTATCAGGAGCAGGCAATCAAGCAGCGTCTGTCGAACGCGCCGACCGACAGCTGGGCGATGCTGTTCGACCCGGCGGTGGTCTCGAAATTTGCCGATTGCGGAGTGAGTCTGCTCAACGATCCGAACGAGGTGTTCGCGGCGGTCATGAAGTACATGGGGCTGGACATCAACCGCCAGAACCTCGATGACCTGAAACTCGCCGAACAGCAACTGGCGAAGATCCGCCCGTACATTCGCTACTTCGACAACGATCTGAATATCAGCGATCTGGCCAACGGCAACACCTGCGTGGCGATGTCGTGGAACGGCAACGTGGCGATTGCAGCCGGGCAGGCGCAAGCGGCGAACAAGCCGTTCCAGCTCAGTTACCGCATCCCCAAAGAGGGCACGTTGATCTGGTTCGACGCCATGGTCATTCCCAAGGATGCGCCGCATCCACAGGCGGGGTTGGCGTTGATGGATTATTTGATGACGCCTGAGGTGATCGCGCCGATCACCGACACCATCCACTACGCCAATGCGATCACGGCGGCGGATGGTCTGGTGGATGCATCGATCCGTAATGATCCGGGGACGTATCCGTCAGCGGCAGTGCGGGCTTCGCTTTACAGCAAGAATGACAATGGCAAGGCGTTCAATCGGGCTTTGATTCGGGCGTTCAGCAAGTTGAAGTCAGGTCTCTGATTTGAGGTTGAATCGACTGGCGCCTTCGCGAGCAGGCTCGCTCCCACCTTTGAAACGCATTCCCCTGTAGGAGCTGCCGAAGGCTGCGATCTTTTGACTTTGATCTTTTGAAAAGCAAGATCAAAAGATCGCAGCCTGCGGCAGCTCCTACAGGGGTTTTGGTACGCGCCACAGGTACCAAGCCGCCACCGTCCGATACGGACTCCACGCCAGGCCGGTCTCGATCATCTGCCTGCGCGTCGGCTGCACTTCCAGCCCCTTCAACCGCCGATAGCCCTCGCGCACGCCAAAATCATCCGCCGGCAGAATATCCATGCGCTCCAGGCTGTAGATCAACAGCATCTCCACGGTCCAGCGGCCAACTCCGCGCAGGCTGACCAGACGTTCGATCAGCGCCTCATCGTCCATCGCCAGCGCGGCGGGATAATCCGGTACCACGCCGTCCAGTGTTGCCTGGGCGATGCCCTGAATGGTCGCAATCTTGCCCGCCGAAAAACCGCAGCCGCGCAGTTGATCGAAGTCGGTCGCGAGAATCTGTTCCGGCCGGGGAAACGTCTGCCCCGGAAACAGCGCCACCAGACGCCCGACAATTGCATCCCCAGCCTTGGCGTGCAGTTGCTGATAGGCAATCGCCCGCACCAGCGACTGATACGGATCACGCGCCGGGTGCGGTTGATGCAGGCACGGGCCGACGGCTGCAATGTGGCGCTGCCAGCCCTCGTCGAGCGCGGCCAGAAACTCGCTGGCCGCCTGATAACGATCCGGCATGCTATTTCAGCAGTCCGTTGACTTCGCCGTAGGTCAGCGCCTTCAGGTCGTGGGTGTCGAGCTTGCCGCTGACGAGGAAGCTTTTTACCAGCGAACCCATCGCGCCGTAGAGGAACTCGGCGATTCCCGACCCGGCGCTCAGGCGCCGCACGCCCAAAGCTTGCAGCTCGGACGGCGAGGGCAGGCAGGCAAAGCCGAGCACGTTCACCGGCAGTGACGTGCCCTTGCAGATTGCCTCGATTTCATAAGCGGCGGTCACGCCAGCGGCAAACAAGCCATCGGCCCCGGCGGCCTGGTACAACGCTGAACGGTGCAGGGTTTCGGCGACGCGATCCTCGGCCGGGACCAGACCCTTGAGGTAGACGTCAGTGCGCGCGTTGATGAACAGCTTCACCTCGCGCTTGCGGGCGACTTCTCGCGCCACTTCGATCTTGCGCGCCAACAGTTCCGGGGCGCCGCTGCCGTCCTCGATATTGATCCCGACCGCACCGGCGGCAAGCACCGCGTCGACCACTTCGGCCACACGGCCAAGGTCATCGGAATAACCCGCCTCGATGTCCATGCTCAGCGGCACCTGGATCACCCGCGCGATGGATTCCACGGTTGAAATCAGCCGTTCGAGGGGCAGGGTGTTGCCGTCTGGATAGCCATGCGCCCAAGCGACTGCCGCGCTGCTGGTGGCGACCGCTTTACCGCCCGCATGCTCGACCAGCCGCGCACCGGTGGCGTCGGCGACGTTGGTCAGGATCAGCAGACCTTCCTGGTGTAACTGGTGGAACCGAGTGTCGAGTGCGTTCATCGAGATCCCTTCTTGTGAGTGGTGCAAAGCGTCAGAAAGCCAGTGGTTGCGTGAGCTGCACCGCAGCGTTTTCCAGCCTCAGCAGAAACGCCTTGCGCGGCTGTCCACCACCATAGCCGGTCAGCGAGCCGTCCGCACCGATCACCCGATGGCACGGCACCACGATCGACAGCCGATTGTGTCCATTGGCCAAGCCTACCGCGCGACTGGCGCCGGGTTTGCCCAGGCGTGAGGCGATGGCGCCGTAGGTGCTGGTCTGGCCATAAGGGATTTGCAGCAGTTGCTCCCAGACTTGCTGGTCGAACGCGCTGCCGGGCAGGTGCAGCGGCACGCTGAACAGAGTGCGGGTTCCGGCAAAATATTCGTTGAGTTGCTCTTCGATCTGCCGCAAATGCGCGTTGTGTCCCGGTGCGACCACGTAGCCATGACGGGTTTGCAGCTCTTCGACTTCGCGGGTCAGCGCCGGGCGATCGAGAAACTCCAGCAAAACCAGTCCGCGACGTTCCGCCATGGCGATCATCGGCCCCAGCGGCGTGGTCAGGCGGGTGAACAGCAGCGGTTCACTGTTGGCCGCGCGGCCCGGGGTAATGTGGAACGACTTCTGGAACGCATCGCGAAAACCGCTGAGCGATTCGTAGCCGGAATCGAACGCTGCATGATCAATCGAGGTACCTTGGCGAATGCCGCCCAGTGCCATGCCGAGCCGGCGGGTACGCAGCCACGCATGGAAGGTCATGCCGAAATGCTGCTTGAACCAGCGCCGCAGCTTCAGCGGTTCGATGCCTTCGGCCAGCAGTTGCGCATCGCTCCAGCGCACTTCCGGGTCGGCATCGACGGCGGTGAGCAGGCGCTGCACCCAGTCGGGGGCGATGGCTGCGGCGTCCAGCGGTTTGCAGCGCAGGCAGGCGCGGTAACCGGCGCTCAAGCACTCATCGGCGTGGGCGAAGAATTCGACGTTTTCCGGTTTCGGCTTGCGCGCCGTGCAGCTGGGGCGGCAGAAGATCCCGGTGGTTTTCACGGCCGTGAAGAACACCCCTTCGTAGGCGGTGTCGCGTTCGAGCATGGCGCGAACCATCTCGGCGTGGGGCGGCAGCAGTGCGTTTTGTATGTTCATGGCCTGAGCTTAAATCCAGGTTTTCGATGGCTCCACCGAAAAATCGACAGTGAATTTCCAGAACCTCTGAACTACCGTGTAGGAGCTGCCGAAGGCTGCGATCTTTTGATCTTGTTTCTTAAAATCAAAAGCAAAAGATCGCAGCCTTCGGCAGCTCCTACAGAGTGGGTGAGGTGTCGAGTTTATGCATCCGTTTTCGATTCAACATATTGATCACATCGTCCTGCGCGTCGCCGATCTGCAACGCAGTATCGAGTTCTACCGCCAGGTGTTCGGCGCCGAGGTGGTCAGGCACAACGAACCATTGGGTCTGGTGCACCTGCGCGCCGGCACCTCGATGATCGACCTCGTCGACTTGCAAGGCGAACTTGGCAAAAAGGGTGGCGGGGCGGCCGGTACCGAGCGGCGCAACGTCGATCACTTCTGCCTGCGCATCGAGCCGTTCGATGAGCCGGCGCTGATCGAACACTTGCAGTCCTGCGGCCTGAGCGTCGAAAAAGCCGCCCGACGCTTCGGTGCCGAGGGCTACGGCCTGTCGTTGTATTGCTTCGACCCGGACAGCAATCAGGTCGAACTCAAAGGGCCGTCCGAAACTTAAGCCCGTTTCGCCAGCAACAACACCGAAGCCGCCGCCGACAACAGCCCCGCGCAGCAACGGTTGAAGATCCGTTTGCCGCGCGGCTCGGCGAACCAGCGGCGCATGTGCAGACCCATCCACGCATAGGCGCCGATGGCGATCCATTCCAGCAGCAGGAACAGCGCGCCGAGCACGGCGAATTGCGCCGGCACCGGGCGGCTGGGGTCAACGAATTGCGGCAGAAACGCGGTGAACAGGAGGATCGCTTTCGGATTGCCTGCCGCCACCAGAAACTCCTGACGCGCCAGCCGCCAGAACCCCACCGACGCTCCGGCGACCTGCTGCTCGGCCTCGGGGTTGGCGCGCCACAGTTGCCAGGCCAGGTACAGCAAGTACGCCGCGCCAATGATCTTGATCGCATGGAACAGCCATTCCGAGGTCTGCAGCACCACCGACAATCCCGCGCCGGCGAGGGCGATCATTGCGGCGAATGCAACGATTCGCCCGATACCGGCGGCGCAGGCCCGACGATAGCCGTAGCGGGTGGCATTGCTCACCGACAGCAGGTTGTTCGGGCCGGGGGCCATGTTCAGGGCGAAACAGGCCGGGAGAAACAGCGAGAGCGTGGCGAGATCCATGGGCTTGGGCTCCAGAAGCGATGACGCTTTTTTATCACAGGCTGCGGGCGCCTTGACCAGTACAGTCACGTGGTGCTGTCGCGGTACAGCATCGGCAGCCCTTTAATCGAGTCGAACTTTTCTGATTCTTCAGAGCTCTGAAAGGTCAGAAGGCGCTGGTTTCGTCAGAAAAATCTGTGCGCCAAGTCAGAAAAAGGCGTTTGCAGTGTAATATCCGTCCAAAGCTGCAAACACCCTGCCGGCCCCGAAGCGGCCCCACCAAGAGCGATCTACATGCAAGCAAAGGCCCGTGAAGTTTATGTGCCACCGGTGCTGCAAGATCTGCGAGCCGGCACTGCCGAACTGCACATCGCACTGGAAAAACGTCTTCCTTTTTTCTCCGATACCCTCGATTCCAACGCTTTTGTACGGTTGATGCAGGCCTACTACGGCTTTTATCGACCGCTGGAAAGTGCACTGCTCGACAGTGGCGTGATCCCGGTCGATTTCGATCTTGCGCCACGTCTCAAGGCGCCGACCCTGTTCAATGATCTGAGGGCCCAGGGTCTGTCGGTCGAGGCTATCGCCCGTTTGCCGCTGTGTCAGGCGCTGCCCGTGATCGAGTCCAGCGCTGCCTGTCTGGGAGTGACGTACGTGCTGGAAGGGGCAACCCTCGGCGGGCAGATCCTGCGCCGCGAAATCGCCTCGAGGTTGAGCCTGAACGCCGACAATGGCGCGGCATTCCTCGACATTTATGGCGCCGCCACCGGCCGCCGCTGGCGCGCTTTCATTGAATACCTGGGCAGTCGATCGCTGGATGCGAGCGAACGTGAAGCCGTGGTTGCGGCGGCCCGAATCACATTCAGTTGTTTCGAGCGCTGGCTCGAAAGCCGGGAGGTACTGGCATGAACCCGCAAGACCAAGAAGCCTTTGAAGAACTGCTGGCCAACTGTGCCGACGAACCGATCCGCTTTCCCGGAGCAATCCAGCCCCACGGCCTGTTGCTGACCCTGAGCGAGCCGGCGCTGGAAATCATTCAGATCAGCGCCAACGTCGAGACCCTGCTGGCACGCCCGGCGCAAGAACTGATCGGCCAGCCGCTGCACGAATTGCTGGGTGAGACGCATGCGGCGGCCGTGCGCGAGGCGTTGCAACAACCGGTATTTGCCGATGCCGGACCGCTGCATTTCCGGCTCAACGGCACCGCGTTCGAAGGTCTGCTGCATCGCCATCAAGGCGTGTTGATCCTGGAACTGGAAATCCACGTCGAAAATTTCCAGCCGCGTAACGTCGCCGGCAACCAGACCCATCTGGGGCGCATGCTCCAGCGACTGCAAGCCGCTACCTCGCTGCAGGCGCTGTATGACATCAGCGTCAAGGAAATCCAGGCGATGACCGGTTACGACCGGGTGCTGATCTACCGCTTCGAGGAGGAGGGCCACGGTCAGGTGATCGCCGAGGCGTCCGATCCGTCGATGGAAGTGTTCAACGGCCTGTTCTTCCCGGCCTCGGACATTCCCGAGCAGGCGCGCGAACTGTACCGCACCAACTGGCTGCGGATCATCCCGAATGCCGATTACCAGCCGGTGCCGCTGGTGCCCAAGTTGCGCCCGGACACCCAGACCCCGCTGGACCTGAGTTTCGCCACCCTGCGCAGCGTCTCGCCGATTCATTGCCAGTACATGAAGAACATGGGCGTGCTGTCGTCGATGAGCATCTCGCTGCTCAAGGGCGACAAGCTCTGGGGCCTGATCAGCTGCGGCAACCGCCAGCCGCTGCACGTGCCGCATGAACTGCGCAGCGCGTGCCAGACCATCGGTCAGGTGCTCTCGCTGCAGATCAGCGCGATGGAAGCGCTGGAAATCAGCCGCCAGCGCGAGGAGAAAGTCGAGGCGTTGGCGCTGCTCAATCAGGCCATGATCGACTCGCCGGAAAACGTTTTCGACGGTCTGGCGCAGCAGCCGCAAGTGCTGATGGCGCTGGCCGGGGCCGGGGGCATTGCGATCATCGAAGACAAGCAATTGCACCGTTATGGCAACTGCCCGGAGCCGGAAGACATTCGCGCCTTGCACAAGTGGTTGCAGGAAACCGGTGAGCAGGTGTTCGCCAGCCATCATCTGGCGAGCGTCTATCCGCCAGCCGCGCAGTTTCAGCAAGTGGCCAGCGGCGTGCTTGCCATGAGCCTGCCCAAGCCGGTGGACAACGGGGTGATGTGGTTCCGTCCCGAGGTCAAGGAAAATATCAACTGGAGCGGCGACCCGCGCAAACCGCTGGATCTGGAAAATTCCGACGCCGGCCTGCGTCTGCGTCCGCGTACTTCGTTCGAAATCTGGAAAGTCGAGATGGCCGGGATCTCCACCAAATGGAGTCACGGTGATCTGTTTGCGGCCAATGACCTGCGCCGTTCGGCACTGGAAAACGACCTGGCGCGACAGGTACGCCGTGAGCAGGAGGCGGTGCGCGCCCGTGATGAACTGGTGGCGGTGGTGTCCCACGACTTGCGCAACCCGATGACCGTGATTTCGATGCTCTGCGGCATGATGCAGAAGACTTTCAGTTCCGACGGCCCGCACACCTCGCGGCGCATCTCCACCGCGATCGACACCATGCAGCAGGCGGCCGGGCGGATGAACACACTGCTCGAAGACTTGCTCGACACCTCGAAGATCGACGCCGGGCGCTACACCATCGCCCCGCAGACCCTGGATGTCGGGCAGATGTTCGAGGAGACCCAGTCGCTGCTCGGGCCACTGGCGCTGGACAAGGACATCAGCATCTCGTTCCAGGCCGATCCCGACCTGAAAATCCACGCCGATCCGGAGCGCCTGTTTCAGGTGCTGTCGAACCTGATCGGCAACGCGATCAAGTTCACCCCGCGCAAAGGTTCGGTGGGCGTGTTGGCCAAGTCTGACGGCAAAGAGATCGTGTTTACCGTGCGCGATACCGGCGAAGGCATTCCCAAGGAAAACCTGGCGCGGGTGTTTGACCGCTACTGGACGGTGAAGGAGGGCAACCCGACTGGAACCGGACTGGGTTTGTATATCACGCAGGGCATTGTTGAAGCCCATGGCGGACGGATCGAGGCCAGCAGTGAGCCGGGTGAGGGCACGGAGTTTCGGTTTACCGTGCCGGTTTCTGGAGGCGAGTGAATGGTTGCCCCAGGTAATTTTGTTCAATACGCAGTGCAAAGCCCTGGCTACTGTTGACACCTCGTTTTCCAGTCTGAAGCAGGTGTGCAATGAGTCTGATTGTGTCGATGGCGGCGTTTGCGCTGGTGGCGTCCATAACCCCGGGGCCGGTGAATATTGTCGCGCTGAGTTCCGGTGCGCAGTTCGGCTTCCGGGCCAGTCAGCGGCACGTGGCGGGAGCGACGCTGGGGTTTGTGCTGTTGCTGGTGCTGATGGGCCTGGGATTGCATGAAGTCCTGAAACTGTGGCCATTCCTGACCCGAGTTGTGCAACTGGCCGGGGTGGCGTTTCTGCTGTTCATGGCCTGGAAACTGGCGGCCGATGATGGCCAGTTGCATGCCGGCGAGGCGGGTCGAGCACCGTCGATGTTGTACGGCGCGGTGATGCAATGGCTGAATCCGAAGGCCTGGCTGGCGTGTGTGGCAGGGATGGGCGCGTTTGTCGCCGATGGCGAGGCGCGGCTGGTCTGGCAGTTCGCGGCGGTGTATCTGGTGATCTGTTATCTGTCGGTCGGTTGCTGGGTGTACGCCGGAACGTTTTTGCGCGGGTATCTGGGCAATCCGGCGGGGATGCGCCTGTTCAATCGGTTGATGGCTTTGTTGCTGGCGGCGAGCGCGGTTTATCTGTTGTTGCCGTAAGTCGTGCGTCATTCACGCTGGCGTTCGCGCCCTTGCAGCATGGCGACCCATTCTGCGGCGAATCGATGGCAATCGCCGGGCCAGCGCGCCGTGAGCAGATTGCCGTCGCGTACCACGAACCCTGTTTGCGGCGCTTTTGCGCTATCACGTCTGGCAATGAGCGGGCCGCGTACAAAGTCGGATTTGCGCGAAAGCGCAGCCGTCACCTCTGCCTCGACGGTCTGCGGGTAGGTGCGGTAGTAGCGCCCCAGCCACGGTGCGGTCAGCAGCCAGGCCGGCAACTCCATGGTGGCTGCCAGCAGCGCTGTGACCTTGCGTCCGAACAGCAGCGAACGCCCAGTGTCGGGGTCGAGGGTGCGCGCCAGCAACAACACGCCATGACACACTGCCGCCACTGGTTTCTGTGCCTTGAAAAACTGCAGGGCGATCTGCCGGGCCTGCCCGGACTCCAGCAGGCTGCGCATGCCTTTGGCGTGGCCGCCGGGAATCAGCAGACCTTCGAACTGAGACGGATCGACATCGGCATACGCCAGCGGCTGCTGAAATTCCGCGCTTTCGATCATCTGCGCGTAGCTGTCAAGGTCCGCCTTGCGGGTCATCAGCATGGCGTTCAACGGGCCGAAACCAACACTCACCAACCGTGGGTCGGCATAGGCCGGCAGGCCTTGTGGCGTGGCAAAACGCGCTTCGATGTCTGCGTTGCGCAACGCCTGCCACGGCACGCTGCTTTCGGTCGGATCGTAATCGGCGTTTGGCAGAAGAATCAGAATCATCCGGAGCAGACTCCCGGGCCGGAATTGGCCGCTGATCCTCAGCGTAGTCGCTTTCGTCTGTCAGCCGCGATATTGGCCGGGTGTCGCCGCCAGATGCTGTTTGAATGCGCGCTGAAAATGCGCCTGATCGGCAAACCCTGCTTCCAGTGCGACATCGGCAATCAACTGGCCGCTGCGCAGGCGTTCGCGGGCGAACTGGATGCGCTGGTTGACCACGAACGCGTGCGGGGTCATGCCGTAATGCTGTTTGAACGCACGGATCAGATACGACGGTGACAACTGCGCCGCCGTGCAGATGTCCTCCAGGCTGAGCAGGTCAGTGCAGTGTTCGCGGATGAAGTCAGCGGCGCGTTCGAGCTTGAAATTCGGCTCGCGTAACGGTGGTTCAGCCGGGTTCATGCGTAGTTGCAGATCGCTGAAAAACTCCACCGCTGCGCTGTGTTTGCGCAGTACGTCCTGCTGCTCGTCGACCAGTGTGGCGTAAAGCCCTTGCAGGTCACGAAACAGTCGCGGGTCATCCAGATGAGTATTGCAGAACCGCCGAAACTCCAGCTCCGCACTGAACCCCAGTTGATGCTGCAAATCCGTCAGCCACGGCGTCTCGACATACAACATTAAGTACGACCACGGCTGATCATCGATCGGATTGCAGGCATGCACGTCACCCGGATTCATCACCACCACAGTGCCGGCGGCGACTTCAAACGTCGATTGCTCATGCACATAAATGCTCCGTCCGGCGGTGATCGCACCGATCGAAAAATGCGCATGGGAATGGCGTGAGTAGCAGACTTCACGGCCATCGGCGATGGCCCGTGCCTCGATGAAGGGCAGAGCATCGTCGCGCCAGAAGCGAGGGGCTTTTTCAGGTTTTTTGGCGGCAGCGTGTTTCATCGTTATGGTTCCCGGCGGGCCAGACACCGGAGTGTATTAGCTCTGGCCGGCGAAGGCCCGCTCCAGTTCGGCGATGTCGAGTTTTTTCATCTTGAACATGGCCTGCATTGCCCGTTGCGACTTGCTGGTGTCGGGGTCCAGCATCATGTGCATGAACGCCACCGGCACGATCTGCCACGACACCCCGAACTTGTCCTTGAGCCAGCCGCATTGCTGGGCCTCGACCGGACCACCGGCCGACAGGTTGCCCCAGAAGTGGTCGACTTCTTCCTGATTCTGGCAATTGACCTGAAACGAAATGGCCTCACTGAACTTGAACATCGGCCCGCCGTTGAGGCCGGTGAAGGTCTGGCCGTCGAGTTCGAAACTGACGGTCATCACCGCGCCTTCCGGCTTGCCGTGAAATTCCTGGCCGACCTTGCTGTAGTGGGTCAGGCCGGTGATTTTCGAATGATCGAAGATCGAGCAATAGAACTTGGCGGCGGCTTCGGCCTGATCATCGAACCACAGGCACGGTGTGATTTTCTGGAAACGTTGCATGGCAGTCATCCTCGGCAGGTTAGACACGCGGGATTTACAGCGTAGTCAGTCCTTGGTCGAATGACGCTGCCGTAGATCGACAATTGCGTTGCTGGCTGACAAACCCTGTAGGAGTGAGCCTGCTCGCGATGGCGCAGGGTCAGGCAACGCCTATGCAAGCTGCAACGACGCCATCGCGAGCAGGCTCACTCCTACAAGGAGCGACGTTCGGCAATCATCAACAGCGACTGTGGCACCGGGCTTTGCGGATGCTGCGGCTCTTGCAGGCTGACCAGTTGAAACCCGGCCATGTCCAGCGCGTTGCACCAACTCGACAGCGTGCGGAAATACCACGGCATCGGCTGCCACTGGCCCTTGAACCCGGCGAAGGACTCTTCACGCCAGCCATCCTGATAATCGCCCGCCGCCACGGCCCACGGATGCAGGGTCTGAATGATCATGGCGCCGCCCGGAACCAGCAACGCCTGCATCGCGGCGAGCAATGGAATGATGTCCTGATGCAGTAGCGAGAAGTTGGCGCAGATCAAATCGTAATCTCGGCCGATATCAATTTCGGCGTCTACCAATGCCGCATAACTGGCCACATGCACCTTGGCCGAACCGGCCGCGCGTGCTGCCTCGATCAACGTCGCATCGCCATCAACGCCCGCCGCATCGATACCGCGATCCGCCAGCGCCCGCAACATCCAGCCTTCGCCGCAACCCAGATCCAGTACGCGCTCCGGTTGGCGCCCCATGATCGCCAGCAGGATCGCCTGATCGGTGACCTGCTGACGGCTTTCGATGGCACCGCTGCGGATCGCGTCGATCCAGGCATCAGCGTTGGCGTGCCAGCTTTGCAACAAGATGGATTCGTGGGAGGGCATGGAGCGGTCTCCGGTAAAGGCCGATTGTGGGCGTTCACTTGTGCGGCTGCTATGGTCAAAGGCTGAACAGAGTCTGGCAGAGGATAGACACCATGAAGCCATTAACTGGCGGTTGCCTGTGTGGCGATGTGCGTTTCGAAGCATCAGGCCAACCGTACCGCGTCGGGATCTGCCACTGCCTCGACTGCCGCAAACACCACGGCGCGTTGTTTCATGCCTCGGCGATATTTCCCGAGAATGCGGTGACCGTCAGTGGCAAGACCGGCGAATATCAAGGGCGGGTGTTCTGTCCGCGCTGTGGTTCGCCGGTACTGGCGCGTTCAGGGGATGAAATTGAAGTCAATGTCGGCTCGCTGGACGCGCCAAACCAGTTCAAGCCTACTTATGAACTGTGGACGGTGCGGCGCGAGTCATGGTTGCCGGCGTTGCCACTGGCGCACCACTACGAACGTGATCGCGAAGGGACGGGGCGTACCGAGGCGTAGTACGCAGTCAAGCCAATCACCCAGTCCCCCTGTGGGAGCGAGCCTGCTCGCGAATGCGGTGAGTCAGCCAAAACATCATTGACTGACCGATTGCCTTCGCCAGCAGGCTGGCTCCAACACGGTCCCTGGTGTGACCGAGTATTCAGCAACCACCTGAAAACCTGTGGGAGCTGGCTTGCCAGCGATGAGGCCGGCACATCCACAATTGATGTTGCCTGATCCACCGCCATCGCTGGCAAGCCAGCTCCCACAATGATGTGTGTCAGCCGCGAATAAACGCCAGCAAATCCGCATTGATCGTCGCCGCTTCAGTCGTCGGCATCCCGTGCGGAAACCCCGGATACGACTTCAACGTGCCATTTGGCAGCAGTTTCGCCGACAAAGGCCCCGAGTTCGCATACGGCACGATCTGATCATCCTCGCCGTGCATCACCAGCACTGGCACGGTGACCTTCTTCAGGTCTTCGGTGAAATCGGTCTGGGAGAACGCGACGATCCCGTCGTAATGCGCCTTGGCGCCGCCGATCATGCCCTGACGCCACCAGTTGCCGATGATCCCCTCAGACGGCTTGGCCCCGGGGCGGTTATAGCCATAAAACGGCCCGCTGGGGATATCGCGGTAGAACTGCGCACGATTGGCCGCCAGTTGCGCCTGAAAATCGTCGAACACCGATTTCGGCAAGCCACCCGGATTGCTTTCGGTCTGCACCATCAACGGTGGCACCGCGCTGATCAACACGCCTTTGGCGACGTTGTCCTGACCATGACGGGCGATGTAGTGGATGACCTCGCCGCCGCCGGTGGAGTGGCCGACATGCACCACGTTCTTCACCCCCAGGTGCTGAACCACCGCCAGCGCATCGTCGGCGTAATGGTCCATGTCGTGGCCGTCCCAGACCTGGCTCGAACGTCCATGGCCTCGACGGTCGTGAGCAATCACCCGAAAGCCCTGGGCCAGAAAGAACAGCATCTGCGCATCCCAGTCGTCCGAGCTGAGCGGCCAGCCGTGGTGGAAGTGGATCACCGGGGCGTCCTTCGGGCCCCAGTCCTTGTAGAAAATATCGACGCCGTCTTGGGTGGTGACAAATCCCATGTTCGCGACTCCTGAGCATTGTGATGGGTTACCGCGCTCGCCGCCGACCGGTCGAGAGGGTTCGGATGAGCTCTGTTATCAGCCAGAGGATTAAAGTCGACATTTTTGCGATAGGGCATGACCGGTGGTCGCCACGTCTGGCTTCACGCGCAAATTAGGCTTTGCTGAAAGGGATAAGCCGAGGCGCGCACAGGCTTTGCTGGCCGTAGCGACGCCCCTTCAGAACACCGTGAGTCTGAGGAAAATCCCCGATGCTGACCTTGAATATCAATGGCAAGGATCAGGAACTCGATGTGCCGGCCGACATGCCGCTGCTTTGGGTCCTGCGTGACGTTGCGCACCTGACCGGTACCAAATTCGGCTGTGGCATGGCCCAGTGCGGGGCGTGCACCGTGCACGTCGATGGCGCGCCGTTGCGCGCCTGTATCACGCCCGCCACCGCCGTGGCCCACGGCCAGAAAATCCTCACCATCGAAGGCCTGTCCACTGATGGCTCGCACCCGGTGCAACAGGCCTGGGCCGAGCTCGATGTGGTGCAGTGTGGCTACTGCCAGTCCGGGCAGATCATGTCTGCCGCCGCGCTGCTGGCGAAGATCCCCAAACCCACCGACAGCGATATCGATCAGGCGCTCTCCGGGAATATTTGCCGCTGCGGCACCTATCCGCGGATCCGCGCGGCTGTGAAACGTGCGGCCGAGATTGGCTGATTGGGGAGATAGACGATGAACAGTCCTGTATCGCGTCGCGGCTTTCTCAAGGGCAGTGCCGTGCTGGGTGGCGGTCTGGTGGTGGCGTTTGTCGTCCCCGGTGCCCATCGATTTGCCTTGGCGGCGGAGAATGAAGGCAAGGTCTTCGCGCCGAATGCGTTTTTGCGCATTGGCGCTGACAACAGCGTGACGGTGTTGCTCGGGCACTCGGAAATGGGCCAGGGCATCTGGACCGGCCTGACCATGCTGATCGCCGAAGAGCTGGACGCCGACTGGTCGAAGATCCGCGTCGAGCACTCGCCGGCCTCGGCGGCCAATTACGGCATGCCGGCGTTTGGCGGGATGCAGATTACTGGCGGCTCGACCTCGACTTGGATGGAGTTCGACCGTTACCGGCTGGCCGGGGCCACGGCGCGGCAGATGCTGGTGGAAGCGGCGGCCAAGCGCTTCAACGTCGCTGCGTCGACGATTCGCACCGAATCGGGCGTCGTGATCGCCGGCGATAAACGCGCGACGTACGGCGAACTGGCGGACGCCGCCGGGCAACTGCCAGTGCCGGATCCGAAGTCGATCACCTTCAAGGAGGCCAAGGACTGGAAGGTTATTGGCAAGCCGACCAAACGCCTCGACACCCCGGAGAAAATCACCGGGCGCGCCAAGTTCGGCATGGACGTGCAGTTCGAGGGCTTAATGACCGCGATGGTTGCCCGTGCACCGGTGTTCGGCGCCACGGTCAAATCCTTCGAGGGCGCCGAGGCACTGGCGGTGCCCGGTGTGCACAAAGTGGTGCAGGTGCCGACCGGTGTGGCGGTGATTGCCGATCATTACTGGGCGGCGAAACTTGGTCGCGATGCGCTGAAGGTCGATTGGGATCTCGGGCCGCACGCTGACCTGAGCAGCCAGGGCCTGCTCGACAGTTTTCGCAAACTGGCAGCGACACCGGGCACTTCCGCCAGTCAGGCTGGGGATCCGAAGGGCAACTTTGACAAGGCGGCGAAGAAAATCGATGTCGAATACAGCGTGCCGTATCTGGCGCACGCACCGATGGAACCGCTGAACTGCACAGTGAAGATCAGCGCCGAAAAGTGCGAGATCTGGACCGGCACACAATTTCAGACCCTCGACCAGATGGTCGCCGGCAAGATCACCGGGCTTAAACCGGAACAGGTGGAAATTCATACCGAGTTTCTTGGCGGCGGTTTCGGGCGTCGGGCCAATCCGACCTCGGACTTCGTCGCCGAAGCGGTGCAAGTTGCGAAAGCCGCCGGGCTGCCGGTGAAAACCGTGTGGTCGCGCGAGGATGACATTCGCGGCGGTTATTACCGCTCGATGTTCCTGCATCAGGCGCGCATCGGCCTCGACGGGCAGGGCATGCCGCTGAGCTGGCAGCATGTGCTGGTGGGTCAGTCGATCATGGCCGGCACCATGCTCGAACAGACCATGGTCAAGAACGGCATCGACGCGACTTCGGTCGAAGGCGTGGCTGACAGCCCGTATATCAAGGGCCTGGCCCATCAACAGGTCGAACTGCATTCGCCGCAGACCGGGATCAATGTGCTGTGGCTGCGTTCGGTGGGGCACAGCCACACCGCGTTCGTCATGGAGTCGCTGATCGATGAGATGGCCACGGCGGCGGGCAAGGACCCGATCGAATATCGACGCACCTTGCTCAAGGACCATGCGCGGCATCTCGGGGTGCTGAATCTGGCGGTGGAGAAGGCCAACTGGACAGCGCCGTTGCCTGACGGGCATGCATTGGGTGTGGCGGTGCACGAGTCGTTCGGCAGTTATGTGGCGCAGGTGGCCGAGGTTTCGCAGGATAATCTGGCGATCCGCGTGCACCGCGTGGTGTGTGCGGTGGATTGCGGAATCGCGGTCAATCCGCAAAGCATCGCGGCGCAGATGGAATCGTGCATCACCTTTGGCCTGGGCATGGCGCTGCACAGCAAGCTGACGCTCAAGGATGGCGCGGTGGTGCAGTCCAATTATCACGATTACCAGGTGCTGCGGCTCAACGAGATGCCGCTGGTCGAGGTGCATATTGTGCCCAGCAGCGACAAGCCCGGCGGCATCGGCGAGGCCGGGGTTCCGCCGACCGCGCCGGCGGTGGCCAATGCCGTGTATGCGCTGACCGGGCAGCGCTTGCGTGAACTGCCGCTGCAACTGTCGGGGGTGTGAGATGAAACGACATCTGCTGTTGGGCACGGTGATATTGCTGGGGCTGGGCGGCTACGCCTCGGACCTGTTCGCCGACGATCAGGAGGCACTCAAGGCGTTCGGCACGGTGCAGAAGGTGTTCCAGAGCCCGCGCTGCCAGAACTGCCACATCCCCGGCGACTCGCCGCTGCAGTTCGATGCGGGCAAACCTCACGCGATGAATGTGGTGCGCGGCATGGACGGCAAGGGCGCCGCCGGTTTGCCCTGCGCCACCTGCCACGCCGAGAGCAATCCGCCGGCCAGTTATGGCCCGCATGCACCGCCGGGGGCGCCGCACTGGAGCCTGCCGCCGGCGGCGCACAAGATGGCCTGGATCGGCCTGCCACCGGACAAGTTGTGCGCAATGATCAAGGACCGTTCGAGCAATGGTGACCGTGATTTCGCCGCGCTGATCAAACATGTCAGCGACGACAAACTGGTGTTGTGGGGCTGGAACCCCGGAGCAGGGCGCGCACCGGTGCCGGTGCCGCATGACATTTTTGTGGCCCAGTTCAAGCTTTGGGCCGACGCTGGCGGGCCATGTCCGGTGGCGGGCGGTTGAGTGTGTGAGTCGCTGGCGAATCAAGCTACTCTAACGGTCATCGACCCTGATGGAGTGCGTGATGCTGGCCCCGATCAAACCCGCCAATGAAGCCACCCGAATTCAAGCGCTGCACGGCTTGAAGGTTCTTGATTCGGCGCCGGAGGAGCGTTTTGACCGGCTCACGCGGCTGGCCAAACGCCTGTTCAACGTGCCGATTGCGCTGGTGACGCTGGTGGACAAGGACCGGCAATGGTTCAAGTCGTGCGTCGGCCTCGACGTCAACGAAACCCCGCGTGATGTGTCGTTCTGTGGGCACGCGATTCTTCAGGACGAATTGCTGCTGGTGCCTGATGCCAAGCAGGACAAGCGCTTTCATGACAATCCGCTGGTCACCGGCGAGCCGAAGATTCGTTTCTACGCGGGCTACCCGCTGACCGTGCCCAACGGCAACAAAATGGGCACGTTGTGCCTGATCGACACCCAGCCGCGTGAACTCGACGACGAGGAGCGTGCCCTGTTGCGCGATCTCGCCGGCATGGCCGAGCAAGAGTTGATGGCGGTGCAGATGGCGAGCATGGACGAGCTGACGCTGCTGTCCAACCGCCGCGGCTTCAAGACCCTGGCCCAGCATGCGCTGGACGCCTGCAAACACCGGGACAAACCGGCGACGCTGCTGTTTTTCGATCTCAATGACTTCAAACAGATCAACGATCGTTACGGCCATGCCGAGGGCGACAGTGCGCTGAAGACCTTTGCCGATGTGCTGCGCATCGCTTTTCGCGAGAGCGATGTAGTTGGGCGCTTGGGCGGTGACGAGTTCGTGGCGCTGCTGACCGGCTCCAGTCACGTCGAAACCACAGCGATCATGGCCCGGCTCAAGGAAATCCTCGACGAGCGCAATGCGATGTTGCAGCGCGGCTACGACATTCGCTTCAGCGTCGGCCAGATCGAATACGATCCGCAACGCCATGAAACGATAGATCGACTGCTGGCCGATGCCGACGAGGCGATGTATGCGCACAAGCAGGTGCTGAAACGGCGCTGATTCAGGCCTCATCGCTGGCAAGCCAGCTCCCACAGTTTTATCGAGTGCTCACGAAATTCCGGCACACCGCAGAACCTTGTGGGAGCTGGCTTGCCAGCGATGGCGTCCGGTCAGGCGATAGCGGTGTTGAATGTGCCGGCCTCATCGCTGGCAAGCCAGCTCCCACAGGTTTATCGGGTACTCACAAAATCCCGGCACACCGCAGAACCTTGTAGGAGTGAGCCTGCTCGCGATCGCGGTGGCCCGGACACATCAATGCTGCTGACCCGACGCTATCGCGAGCAGGCTCACTCCTACAGGGGATTTGGGGTGTTCAAGACATTGCAGGCACAAAAAAACCCGCCGATTGGCGGGTTTTTTTTCGGCAGACCGAAGATTACTCTTCGATGTTGCCCATGGCGGTGGTGTTGAAGCCGCCGTCCACGTACATGATTTCACCGCTGATGCCCGACGCCAGGTCGGAGCACAGGAAGGCGCCGGCGTTGCCGACTTCTTCGATGGTGACGTTGCGGCGCAGTGGGGTTTGCGCTTCGTTGGCGGCCAGCATCTTGCGGAAGTTCTTGATGCCCGAGGCTGCCAGGGTACGGATCGGGCCAGCCGATACGCAGTTGACGCGGGTGCCGTCCGGGCCCAGGGAGCCGGCCAGGTAACGTACGCCAGCTTCCAGCGAAGCCTTGGCCATGCCCATCACGTTGTAGTTCGGCATGGTGCGCTCGGCGCCCAGGTACGACAGGGTCAGCAGGCTGCCGTTGCGGCCTTTCATCATTTCGCGGCCAGCCTTGGCCAGGGCCACGAAGCTGTAGGCGCTGATGTCGTGAGCGATGCGGAAACCTTCACGGGTGGTGGCTTCGGTGAAGTCGCCGTCCAGTTGGTCGCCCGGAGCGAAGCCGACGGAGTGCACGATGCAGTCCAGGCCGTCCCACTTCTTGCTCAGTTCTTCGAAGACCTTGGCGATTTCTTCATCGCTGGCCACGTCGCACGGGAAGCACAGCTCAGGGCTCGAACCCCAGCCCTGTGCGAACTCTTCAACGCGACCCTTGAGTTTGTCGTTCTGATAAGTGAAGGCAAGCTCAGCGCCCTCGCGATGCATGGCGGCAGCGATGCCGGATGCGATGGACAGCTTGCTGGCGACACCGACGATCAGTACGCGCTTACCGGCGAGAAAACCCATGTGTTGCTCCTCTTTCAGGTTATTGCGCAGTGGCTGGTGCCAAAAAAGCGGCTTCCAGCAACTGCTGTGTATACGGATGTTTGGGGGCGGCAAAAATATCTTGCGCAGCTCCCTGTTCGACCACTTGGCCATGCTTGACCACCATCAACTGGTGGCTCAGCGCTTTGACGACAGCCAGGTCATGGCTGATGAACAAATACGTCAGGTTGTACTTGGCTTGCAGTGAACGCAACAGCTCCACCACTTGCCGCTGCACCGTGCGGTCGAGCGCCGAAGTCGGCTCGTCCAGCAGGATCAGCGCCGGTTTCAGCACCAAAGCCCGGGCAATGGCGATACGTTGCCGTTGCCCACCGGAAAATTCGTGAGGGTAGCGGTGCCGGGTTTCCGGATCCAGACCTACCTCCTTCAATGCCGCAATAATCGCCGCTTCCTGCTCGGCGGCGGTGCCCATCTTGTGGATCCGCAGGCCTTCGCCAACGATGTCGCTGACGCACATCCGCGGGCTCAGGCTGCCGAACGGGTCCTGAAACACCACCTGCATCTCCCGACGCAACGGGCGAACCTCGTTCTGCGTCAGGCAGTCTAGCTGTTTGCCCTCAAAGCGAATGGCGCCTTTGCTGCCGATCAGCCGCAAAATCGCCAGACCCAGCGTGGATTTGCCGGAACCGCTTTCCCCCACGATCCCCAGCGTCTGACCCTGAGGCAGGCTGAAATTGATGCCGTCCACTGCCTTGACGTAATCCACCGTGCGCTTGAGCAGGCCTTTCTTGATCGGGAACCAGACTTTGAGGTTCTCGACTTCGAGTAGCGGCGCCCCGATTTTATTGGTCGCCGGGCCTCCGCTGGGCTCCGCGCCGAGCAATTCCCGAGTGTACGGATGCTGCGGCGAACGGAACAGCTCTGCGCACGATGCCTGTTCGACGATGCAACCGCGCTGCATGACACATACGCGATGCGCAATTCTTCGCACCAGGTTCAAATCGTGACTGATCAGTAGCAGCGACATGCCCAATCGAGCCTGAAGTTCCTTGAGCAAATCGAGGATTTTCAGCTGAACGGTCACGTCCAGTGCGGTGGTCGGCTCGTCGGCGATCAGCAGTTCCGGCTCGTTGGCCAACGCCATGGCGATCATCACCCGCTGGCGCTGGCCGCCGGACAATTCGTGGGGCAGGGCCTTGAGGCGCTTGTGCGGCTCGGGGATGCCGACCATCTCCAGCAGCTCCAGGGTGCGCTTGGTTGCGACTTTACCGGTCAGGCCCTTGTGGATGCCCAACACCTCGTTGATCTGCTTCTCGATCGAGTGCAACGGGTTGAGTGAGGTCATTGGTTCCTGAAAGATCATCGCGATGCGGTTGCCGCGGATGTGGCGGATGGTCTTTTCGCTCAGACCCAGCAGATTCTGCCCGGCATAGGTGATGCTGCCGGCTGGATGGCGGGCCAGCGGGTAGGGCAGCAGGCGCAAGATCGAGTGCGCCGTGACCGATTTGCCCGAGCCGGACTCGCCGACCAGCGCCAGGGTTTCGCCGCGTTTGATGTCGAAGCTCACGCCCTCGACCACCCGGTGCAGGCGCTCGTTGAAGCCGAACTCGACGGCGAGGTCGCGCACTTCGATCAGATTGTCCTGATTCATTTCACTTCCTCGGGTCGAAGGCATCGCGAGCGGACTCGCCGATAAACACCAGCAAACTCAACATCAGCGCCAGCACCGCGAACGCGCTCATGCCCAGCCACGGCGCCTGCAGGTTGGATTTGCCCTGGGCCACCAGTTCACCCAGCGACGGGCTGCCGGCCGGCAAACCGAAGCCGAGGAAATCCAGCGCAGTCAGGGTGCCGATGGCGCCGGTAAGGATGAACGGCATGAAGGTCATGGTCGAAACCATGGCGTTGGGCAGAATATGGCGGAACATGATTGCGCCGTTCTGCATGCCCAGCGCCCGCGCGGCGCGCACGTATTCGAGGTTGCGCCCACGGAGGAACTCGGCGCGCACCACGTCGACCAGGCTCATCCACGAGAACAGCAGCATGATCCCCAGCAGCCACCAGAAATTCGGCTGGACGAAACTGGCGAGAATGATCAGCAGGTACAGCACCGGCAGCCCCGACCAGATCTCCAGAAAGCGCTGCCCGGCCAGATCGACCCAGCCACCATAGAAGCCCTGCAGCGCGCCGGCAATCACGCCAATGATCGAGCTGAGTACAGTCAGCGTCAGTGCAAACAGTACGGAAATGCGGAAGCCGTAGATCACCCGCGCCAGCACATCGCGGCCCTGATCGTCGGTACCCAGCAGGTTGTCCGCCGAAGGCGGGGCCGGTGCCGGGACTTTCAGGTCGTAGTTGATGCTCTGGTAGCTGTAGGGGATCGGCGCCCACAACACCCATGCATCCTTGGCCTTGAGCAGTTCGCGGATGTACGGGCTCTTGTAGTTGGCTTCCAGCGGGAATTCGCCGCCGAACGCAGTTTCCGGGTAGCGCTTGATCGCCGGGAAGTACCAGTTGTTGTCGTAATGCACCACCAGCGGCTTGTCGTTGGCGATCAGCTCGGCGCCGAGGCTCAGGCCGAACAGGATCAGAAACAGCCACAGCGACCACCAGCCACGCTTGTTGGCCTTGAACAGTTCGAACCGGCGGCGATTGAGAGGGGACAGGTTCATCTCAATGCTCCCGGCTGGCGAAGTCGATGCGCGGATCGACCAGGGTGTAGGTGAGGTCGCCGATCAGCTTCACCACCAGACCGAGCAGGGTGAAGATGAACAGAGTGCCGAACACCACCGGGTAATCGCGGTTGATCGCCGCTTCGAAACTCATCAGACCCAGACCGTCGAGGGAGAAGATCACCTCCACCAGCAACGAGCCTGTGAAGAAGATGCCGATGAACGCCGACGGAAACCCGGCAATCACCAGCAGCATGGCGTTGCGGAACACATGGCCGTAGAGCACGCGGTTGCGCGTCAGGCCTTTGGCCTTGGCGGTGACCACGTACTGCTTGTTAATCTCGTCGAGAAAGCTGTTTTTGGTCAGCAGGGTCATGGTAGCGAAGTTGCCGATCACCAGCGCGGTCACCGGCAGCGCCAGGTGCCAGAAATAGTCGAGAATCTTGCCGCCCAGGCTCAGCTCATCGAAGTTGTTCGAGGTCAGGCCGCGTAGCGGGAACCAGTCCAGATAGCTGCCGCCAGCAAACACCACGATCAGCAGAATCGCAAAGAGGAACGCCGGAATCGCGTAGCCGACGATAATCGCCGAACTGGTCCACACGTCGAAGTGGCTGCCGTGCCGTGTGGCCTTGGCGATCCCCAGCGGGATCGACACCAGGTACATGATCAGCGTGCTCCACAGCCCGAGCGAGATCGACACCGGCATCTTTTCCTTGATCAGGTCGATGACCTTGGCGTCGCGGAAGAAGCTGTCGCCGAAATCCAGCTTCGCGTAGTTCTTGACCATGATCCACAGACGTTCCGGGGCCGACTTGTCGAACCCGTACATGTGCTCGATTTCCTTGATCAGCGCCGGGTCGAGGCCTTGCGCGCCACGATACGCGGAGCCGGCCACCGAGACCTCGGCACCGCCACCGGCGATGCGGCTGGTGGCGCCTTCGAAGCCTTCGAGCTTGGCGATCATTTGTTCCACCGGGCCGCCGGGTGCGGCCTGGATGATCACGAAGTTGATCAGCAGGATGCCGAACAGGGTCGGGATGATCAGCAGCAGTCGCCGAAAGATATACGCCAGCATCTGATTACTCCGTGCCCACAGGGTCGGCTTGCAGTTTGGTTTCGACTTCTATGGCGGGTTTCGCGTCAGGCTTGACCCACCAGGTGTTAATCCCGATGTCGTATTTGGGCGAGACTTTCGGGTGACCGATGTGGTTCCAGTACGCCACGCGCCAGGTCTTGATGTGCCAGTTGGGGACCACGTAGTAACCCCATTGCAGCACCCGATCCAGCGCCCGGGCGTGCGCCACCAGGCTGCTGCGCGAGTCGGCGTTGATCAGGTTCTCCACCAGTTGATCGACGATCGGATCCTTCAGGCCCATGGTGTTGCGGCTGCTCGGTTTGTCGGCGGCGGCGCTCATCCAGAATTCGCGCTGCTCGTTACCCGGCGAGTTGGATTGCGGGAAGCTGCCGACCATCATGTCGAAGTCCCGCGAGCGCACGCGGTTGATGTATTGCGAAACGTCGACGCGGCGGATCACCAGATCGATACCGAGGTCGGCCAGATTGCGTTTGAACGGCAGCAGCACGCGTTCGAATTCGGTCTGCGCCAGAAGGAACTCAATGACCACCGGTTTGCCGTTGGCGTCGACCATTTTGTCATCGACGATCTTCCAGCCAGCCTCTTGCAGCAGTTGATAGGCCTCACGCTGTTGGGCGCGGATCATGCCGCTGGCGTCAGTCTTGGGGTTCTCGAAGGCTTCGCTGAACACCTGGGCCGGCAGTTTGCTGCGAAACGGTTCGAGGATCGCCCGTTGCTCGGCGTCGGGCAGGCCGGTGGCGGCCATTTCCGAGTTCTCGAAATAGCTGCGGGTGCGGAAGTAGGCACCGTTGAACAGCTGTTTGTTGGTCCATTCGAAATCAAACAGCAGGCCGAGCGCCTGGCGCACCCGCACATCCTGAAACACCGGACGGCGCAGGTTGAAGACGAAGCCCTGCATGCCGGTCGGGTTGCTGTTGGCGATCTGTTCCTTGATCAAGCGGCCTTCGGTGACCGCCGGGATGTTGTAAGCGTTGGCCCAGTTCTTCGCGGTCATTTCCAGCCAGTAATCGAACTGGCCGGCCTTCAGCGCTTCGACGGCGACGGTGTTGTCGCGGTAGTAATCGGTGGTCATTACGTCGAAGTTGTAGAACCCGCGATTGACCGGCAGATCCTTGCCCCAGTAGTCCTTGACCCGTTCATAGCGCACCGAGCGCCCGGCTTTCACTTCGGCGACCTTGTACGGGCCGCTGCCCAGCGGGATCTCCAGATTGCCCTTGGAAAAATCACGACTGGCCCACCAGTGTTTCGGCAGCACCGGGAGCTGACCGAGGATCAGCGGTAACTCGCGATTGTTGGTGTGCTTGAACTTGAACAGCACCTTGAGCGGGTCTTCGGCGATGGCCTCTTCGACATCGCTGTAGTAGCCGCGAAACAGCGGCGAGCCGTCCTTGGTCAGCGTCTGGAAGCTGAACACCACGTCTTCGGCGCGCACCGGATGGCCATCGTGAAAACGCGCTTCCGGGCGCAGGTAGAAACGTACCCAGCTGTTGTCCGGGGCTTTCTCGATCTTCGCGGCGATCAGGCCGTACTCGGTGAACGGCTCGTCGAGGCTGTGTTTGGTCAGGGTGTCGTAGATCTGCCCGATATCATCGGCCGGCACGCCTTTGCTGATGAAAGGGTTGAGGCTGTCGAAGCCGCCGAACCCGGCCTGACGGAAGATCCCGCCCTTGGGCGCGTCGGGGTTCACGTAATCGAACTGCTTGAAGTCCGCCGGGTATTTCGGCGGCTCGTTGTACAGGGTCACAGCGTGTTGCGGGGCGGCAATCGCCAGCCCGGCGAACAGCAGACCGCTGGCCTGCACGAGCAGGGCGCGGATGGGCGTCATTTATTGTTCTCCGAAGATTTCAGCCACCACGCGCTCAGGCCCAGGGTGTAGGGCGGCGTGGTGACGAAGGCCAACCGGTTGCGGTAGGCCAGTCGGTGATAATTGAGGTACCAGTTGGGAATGCTGTAGTGCTGCCAGAGCAGCACGCGGTCGAGCGCCTTGCCGGCGGCGACCTGTTCGTCGCGGGTTTGCGCGGCGAGCAATTGTTCGAGCAGGTGATCGACCACCGGGTTGGCGATGCCAGCGTAATTCTTGCTGCCCTTGACCCCGACCTGACTGGAATGGAAATACTGCCATTGCTCCAGACCCGGGCTGAGGGTCTGGTTGAGGGTCATCAGGATCATGTCGAAATCGAACTGGTCCAGACGCTGTTTGTACTGGGCGCGATCCACCGTGCGCAGGCGCGCGTCGATGCCGATGCTGTTGAGGTTCTCGATGTACGGCTGGAGGATCCGCTCAAGGTTCGGATTGACCAGCAGCAGTTCGAAGCTCAGCGGCTGCCCTGCGCTGTTTTGCAGGCGCTGGCCGTTGAGCTTCCAGCCGGCCTCGGCGAGTAGCGCCAGGGCCTTGCGCATGGTCTCTCGCGGGATGCCACGGCCATCGGTTTGCGGCAGGGTGAACGGCTCGGTGAACAGCTTGGCCGGTAGTTGCTCCTTGTACGGCTTGAGCATCAGCCATTCATGCCCGACCGGCAGCCCCGTCGCGGAAAACTCGCTGTTAGGGTAGTAGCTGGTGGTGCGCTGGTAGGCGTCGCTGAACAGCGCGCGGTTGGTCCATTCGAAGTCGAACATCAGGCCCAGCGCTTCGCGCACCTTGACGTCGCTGAAGGTCGCGCGTCGGGTGTTCATGAACAGGCCCTGGCTCTGGGTCGGGATCTGGTGCGGAATCTGCGCCTTGATCACGTCGCCACGGCGCACTGCCGGGAAGTTGTAGCCATTGGCCCAGTTCTTCGCCTGATGCTCGATGTAGATGTCGAATTCGCCGGCCTTGAACGCTTCGAAGGCCACGTCGCTGTCGCGGTAGAACTCGACTTCCATGCGATCGAAGTTGTACTTGCCGCGATTGACCGGCAGGTCTTTGCCCCAGTAATCCTTGACCCGCTCGAAAATCAGCTGCCGCCCCGGCGTTACCGAGGTGATGCGGTACGGGCCACTGCCCAGCGGTGGCTCGAAGGTGGTGGCCTTGAAGTCGCGATCCTTCCAGTAATGCTGCGGCAGCACCGGCAACTCGCCGAGGCGCAGGATCAGTAACGGATTGCCAGAGCGTTTCATCACGAAACGAATGCGCTGCGGGTTGAGGATGTCGACCCGCGACACTTCCTGCAGGGCGGTGCGGTACAGCGGGTGGCCGTCCTTGAGCAGTGTTCGGTAGGAGAACGCCACGTCGTAGGCGGTGATCTGGGTGCCGTCGTGAAAGCGCGCTTCCGGGCGCAGATTGAACACCACCCAGCTGCGATCTTCGCTGTACTCCACCGATTGCGCGATCAGGCCATAGCTCGATGCTGGCTCGTCGCCGGACGGTGAATACTGGCCGGTGCCGACCATCAGCGGTTCGTTCAGCTCATTGATGCCGTACTGCAGGAAATTCGGTGTGGTAACCGGGCTGGTGCCCTTGAACGTGTATGGGTTGACCGTATCGAAGGTGCCGAACGCCATCACCCGCAACGTACCGCCCTTGGGCGCTTGCGGGTTGACCCAGTCGAAGTGGGTAAATCTGGCCGGGTACTTGAGCGTGCCGAACTGCGCATAACCGTGACTTTCGGTAATCGTCGCGCTTGCGGGTGAGCTCAAGGCCAGGCTGATCAGGAGCAGGAGGAGGGGACGCTTCAAGTCAGATCCGATCCAGGCGGCTTGGGCTTTTGTGGCCGTACAGTAACAGCTTGTCTGGACAGGAAAAAGATAGCGAGTTAATGCTGTGTTAATGCAAAAAAAAGATCGCAGCCTTCGGCAGCTCCTACAGGGATCAATGTAGGAGCTGCCGAAGGCTGCGATCTTTTGATTTCAACTCAGTGCGGCTGATAAACCGTGAGCATCTGCCCAGGCTTGAGGGCCTTGCCGGCACCCGGGTTCCAGCGCTTGAGATGTTGCATCTCGACGTTGAAACGCTTGGCTACCACGTACAGGGTGTCGCCACGCTTGACCTTGTACTGGGTCTGCTGCTGGTTGTCGGCCTTGCCTTTGGTCTTGCTGTTGGCGGCGATCACCGTGTTGACCCGGCCACCGCTGCGCGCCGGGGTGCGCTTGGTGTTGTCCTGCATCACCAGGGTCTGGCCGACCTTGAGGTTCTTGCCGGTCAGCTTGTTCCAGCGCTGCAGATCCTTGACTTCGACCTTGTTGGCCTTGGCGATGGAACCGAGATTGTCGCCGCGTTTGACCCGGTAAGCGCGCTTGAGCTTCGCCACTTCAGTCGGGTCGGCACCGTCGAACACCGGCTTCAGCGAGCGCGGACTGATCAGCTCTTCAGGCCGCATGGTCTGCAGGCTGGCGGTCAGCAATTGCGCCTTCGACGTCGGCACCAGCAGATGCTGCGGGCCGTCGATGGTGGTGCGCTGCTTGAAAGCCGGGTTGAGCTGGAACAGCTCGTCTTCGTCGATGTTGGCCACCGCTGCGACCTTGGACAGGTCCATGCGCTGGTTGATTTCGACGACCTGGAAATACGGTTCGTTGGCGATCGGGTTGAGGTTCACCCCGTAGGCTTCCGGGGCCAGTACCACTTGCGACAGGGCCAGCAGTTTTGGCACGTAAGCCTGGGTTTCTGCCGGCAACGACGACAGGTTCCAGTAGTCGGTCGGCAGACCGAGCTTCTCGTTACGCTCGATGGCGCGGCTGACCGTGCCTTCACCGGCGTTATAGGCCGCCAGGGCCAGCAGCCAGTCACCGTTGAACATGTCGTGCAGACGAGTCAGGTAGTCCATCGCGGCGGTGGTCGAGGCGGTGATATCGCGACGGCCATCATAGAAGCGGGTCTGGCGCAGGTTGTAGTAGCGACCGGTGGACGGAATGAATTGCCAAAGGCCCGAAGCGTCGGCCCGGGAATAGGCCATCGGGTTGTAGGCGCTCTCGATCACTGGCAGCAGGGCCAGCTCCAGCGGCATGTTGCGCTCTTCGAGACGCTCGACGATGTAATGAATGTAGAGACTGCCGCGTTCACCGGCGTTCTCCAGAAAGGACGGGTTGCTGGCAAACCACAGGCGCTGCTGCTCGATACGCGGGTTGACGCCCAGGCCGTCCTGCAGCTGGAAACCACCACGCATGCGCTCCCAGATGTCCTGAGGCACCTGCGGACTGGGCTTTTCGCTGAGCCAGATCGGTTTCTGCTTGGCTCGCGCAGCAATGTTCGGCGTATGGCTCGCTTCAGGCTGCGGAGCATGGCTGGAACAGCCCGCCAACGTGGCGGACACAGCCACCGCGATGGCTTGCGCCAGGCGGGTCAGCGTGTCTGAATTGACGGACTTACGTATGGATGACGACATTGGCTGGAAGTAAGTTCCGGGCAAAAATGTCGGGCGATTCTAGAAAGCGCACCCCCTGCGGTCAACCATTCAGAATTTTTGTACCAGCTGGTGAGTCACTTAGAACTTATCTTTCCATGCCCGCAGAGCCGCAAAAACCTCACTCGGCGCCCGGTTTTGAGCGCCTGCCCGTTCGTCCACTTTTTGTGTAACTAATGTTTCAGTGGTACGCAAAAACGGATTGGTGAGCTTTTCCAGGGCCAGGGTCGAGGGCAGGGTCATCACGCCTTTTTCCCGTTGCCGGGTAACTTTTTCCAGACGGGCGGCAATGTCCGGGTTGCTCGGTTCGACTGCCGCGGCGAATTTCAGATTGCTTAAGGTGTATTCATGGGTGCAATACACCAGCGTATCCTCGGGCAAGCTGGCGAGGCGGCTGAGCGAGTGGTGCATTTGTTCTGGCGTGCCTTCGAACAGGCGTCCGCAACCGGCGGCGAACAGGGTGTCGCCGCAAAACAGCAGGCCGTGGTGGTAATAGGCAATGTGGCCGAGGGTGTGGCCGGGCACCGCATAGACATCGAAGTCCCAGCCGAGCACGCTGACCTTGTCGTTGTCCTTGAGCGCCACGTCGCGCCCCGGAATGTTTTCGCTGGCCGGGCCGTAGACTTTGGCGCCGCTTGCCGCTTTCAGGCGTTCGACGCCGCCGACGTGATCGTGATGGTGATGGGTGATCAGAATGTCGCTCAGCACCCAGCCCGGGTGTGCGGCCAGCCAGGCCTGCACCGGCGCGGCATCGCCCGGGTCGACCACGGCGCAACGCTGGCTGCGGTGATCCTGTAACAACCAGATGTAGTTGTCGGTGAACGCGGGCAGGGCACTGATCTGTATCATCGTCGGAATTCGCCAAGCGGAAAACATTGGCGCATCTTAGAGCTTCTAGCGGCGTTGGAGAATGACATGACCGATAAAGCGTTCGCTCAGGCCGATCCCGACTGGCTGGCGTTGATCGGCGCGGCCCGTGAATGGCTGGCCGGCCCGCTCGGGCAATTTCTGCTGGATGAAGAACGGCGCATGCTCGAAGACGAGTTGGGGCGGTTCTTCGGCGGCTACCTGGTGCATTACGGGCCGTCGGCCCAGACCCCGCCGTCGGCGCCGCAGGTGCAGCGCAACGTGCGGCTCGGCGCGCCGTTGCCGGGTGTCGAGATCGTCTGCGAGGAACAGGCCTGGCCGTTGAGCGAGCACGCCGCCGATGTTGTGGTGTTGCAGCACGGTCTGGATTTCTGCCTGTCGCCCCACGGTTTGCTGCGCGAAGCGGCGAGCAGCGTACGCCCCGGCGGGCATCTGCTGATCATCGGCATCAACCCCTGGAGCACCTGGGGTTTGCGCCACGTATTCGCCCACGACGCCTTGCGTCAGGCGCGCTGTATCTCGCCGTCGCGGGTCGCCGACTGGCTCAATCTGCTGGGCTTTGCGCTGGAGAAACGCCGCTTCGGGTGCTATCGTCCGCCGCTCGCGTCGCCCAAGTGGCAGGCCCGACTGGCCGGCTGGGAACGCAAGGCCGGTGACTGGCAACTGTCGGGCGGTGGCTTCTATTTATTGGTCGCGCGCAAGATCGTGGTCGGCCTGCGTCCGGTGCGTCAGGAGCGTCGCGAGCCGATGGGCAAGCTGATTCCGCTGCCGATGGCCAAGGTCAACCGCCGTCGTATTGAACCGTAAACCTTCTTTTTATAGTGGCCGGACGTGCTCCGGCCGCGGCCATCGTCGATCCGCGATTGACGGGGCCAGGCATTTTTCTGGATAGAGTGGCATGAGCGAAAGCGTCGATAGCGTAGAACTGTTCACCGACGGCGCCTGCAAGGGCAACCCTGGCCCGGGCGGCTGGGGCGCCTTGCTGGTGTGCAAGGGCGTCGAAAAGGAACTGTGGGGCGGCGAAGCCAACACCACCAACAACCGCATGGAACTGCTCGGCGCCATCCGTGGCCTCGAAGCCTTGAAGCGGCCGTGCGAAGTGCTGCTGGTGACCGACTCGCAATACGTGATGAAGGGCATCAACGAGTGGATGGCCAACTGGAAAAAACGCGGCTGGAAGACAGCGGCGAAAGAGCCGGTGAAAAACGCTGATCTGTGGAAAGAGCTGGACGAGCAGGTCAACCGGCACAAGGTCACCTGGAAGTGGGTGCGCGGGCACATTGGTCACCACGGTAACGAACGGGCTGACCAGTTGGCCAACCGTGGGGTGGATGAAGTTCGCGGGTACAAGCAGAGCTGATTGCCAGCAGGCTCACTCCTGCCATCTGGAATGCATTCCCCTGTAGGAGCTGCCGCAGGCTGCGATCTTTTGATGTTGTTTTTAAGATCAAGATCAAAAGATCGCAGCCTGCGGCAGCTCCTACAGGGTTGGAAGTGAGCGTGTTAACATCGCCGCTTTTGTACGATTGACCCCCCCGTTGAGAATTGAACACTGATGGCCACCAGATCCGTTGTACTCGATACCGAAACCACCGGCATGCCGGTGACCGATGGTCACCGGATCATTGAAATCGGCTGTGTCGAACTGATCGGTCGGCGCCTGACGGGCCGGCACTTTCACGTTTACCTGCAACCGGATCGCGAGAGTGACGAGGGCGCGATCGGCGTTCACGGCATCACCAACGAATTCCTCGTCGGCAAACCGCGTTTCGCCGAAGTCGCCGACGAGTTCTTCGAGTTCATCAACGGCGCGCAACTGATCATCCATAACGCGGCGTTCGACGTTGGCTTCATCAACAACGAATTTGCCTTGATGGGTCAGCACGATCGCGCTGACATCACCCAGCATTGCACCATCCTCGACACCCTGATGATGGCTCGGGAACGTCACCCGGGGCAGCGCAACAGCCTTGACGCCTTGTGCAAACGTTATGGCGTCGACAACTCCGGCCGTGAACTGCACGGCGCCTTGCTCGACTCGGAGATTCTCGCCGACGTCTACCTGACCATGACCGGTGGCCAGACCAGCCTGTCGCTGGCCGGCAACGCCTCCGACGGCAATGGCACGGGTGAGGGCGCAGACAACTCCGCCACCGAAATCCGTCGTCTGCCGGCGAGTCGTCAGCCTGCGCGGATCATTCGGGCGACGGAAGATGAACTGGCGGCGCATATGGCGCGGCTGGAGATCATTGCCAAGTCGGCGGGCGGGCCGGCGTTGTGGACGCAGATCGCCGAGGCTGATGCTCAGGCCTGAAAGATCAAAAGATCAAAAGATCAAAAGATCGCAGCCTTCGGCAGCTCCTACAGGGGATCGCATTTCTTTGTAGGAGCTGCCGCAGGCTGCGATCTTTTGCTTTTGGCTGAGTGAAGCCAACTGGCCACCCTCGCCACTTTCGCTGCAACCCTCTACCCTGAGTGCATTGGCAGACTTTGATCCGCCGCCTCGGGACACTGAGCCTCATGTACAAAGATTTGAAGTTTCCGGTGTTGATCGTCCACCGCGACATCAAGGCCGACACGGTCGCCGGTGACCGTATCCGTGGCATCGCCCGGGAGTTGGAGCAGGAAGGTTTCAATATCGTTTCGGCCATCGACTACACCGAAGGGCGGTTGGTGGCGTCGACCCATCATGGTCTGGCATGCATGCTGATCGCTGCCGAAGACGCCAGCACCCACTCGCATCTGCTGCAGAACATGGCCGAACTGATCGGTCTGGCGCGGGTTCGGGCTCCGGATCTGCCGATCTTCGCGCTGGGCGAACAGGTCACTCTGGAAAACGCCCCCGCCGATGCCATGGCCGAGCTCAATCAACTGCGCGGCATTCTCTACCTGTTCGAAGACACTGTGCCGTTTCTGGCGCGGCAAGTGGCGCGGGCCGCGCGCAAGTATCTGGACGGTCTGCTGCCGCCGTTTTTCAAGGCGCTGGTGCAGCACACCGCTGACTCCAACTATTCCTGGCACACCCCCGGGCATGGCGGTGGCGTGGCCTATCACAAGAGTCCGGTGGGGCAGGCGTTTCATCAGTTCTTTGGCGAAAACACCCTGCGTTCGGACTTGTCGGTATCGGTGCCGGAACTCGGTTCACTGCTCGATCACACTGGGCCGCTGGCCGAAGCCGAAGAGCGCGCCGCGCGCAACTTCGGCGCCGATCACACCTTTTTTGTGATCAATGGCACCTCGACTGCCAACAAGATCGTCTGGCACTCGATGGTCGGTCGTGATGATCTGGTGCTGGTTGATCGCAACTGTCACAAGTCAGTGTTGCACGCGATCATCATGACCGGCGCGATCCCGCTGTACCTGTGCCCGGAGCGCAATGAGCTGGGGATCATCGGCCCGATTCCGCTGAGCGAATTCAGTCGCGAATCGATTCAGGCCAAGATCGACGCCAGCCCGCTGACCAAAGGCCGGGCGCCGAAAGTCAAACTGGCGGTGGTGACCAATTCGACCTACGACGGCCTGTGCTACAACGCCGAGCTGATCAAGCAGAGCCTGGGCAATAGCGTTGAAGTGTTGCATTTCGACGAGGCGTGGTATGCCTACGCGGCGTTTCACGAGTTCTTCGCCGGGCGTTATGGCATGGCCACCTCGCGCACCGAAGACAGCCCGCTGGTGTTCACCACTCACTCCACGCACAAGCTGCTCGCCGCGTTCAGCCAGGCCTCGATGATTCATGTGCAGGACGGCGGAGCGCGGCAGCTGGACCGTGACCGTTTCAACGAAGCGTTCATGATGCACATCTCGACTTCGCCGCAGTACAGCATCATCGCTTCGCTGGATGTGGCCTCGGCGATGATGGAAGGCCCGGCCGGGCGCTCGCTGTTGCAGGAAACCTTCGATGAAGCGCTGAGTTTTCGCCGGGCGCTGGCCAATCTGCGCCAGCACATTGCGGCGGACGACTGGTGGTTTTCGATCTGGCAGCCGCCCGGTGTCGAAGGCATCGATCGGGTGCAGACCGAAGACTGGCTGTTGCAGCCGGATGCCGACTGGCACGGCTTCGGCGAAGTCAGTGACGACTATGTGCTGCTCGACCCAATCAAAGTGACCCTGGTCATGCCCGGGTTGAATGCCGGCGGCGCGTTGAGCGAGAAAGGCATCCCGGCGGCGGTGGTCAGCAAATTCCTCTGGGAGCGCGGGCTGGTGGTGGAGAAGACCGGGCTGTATTCGTTCCTGGTGCTGTTCTCGATGGGCATCACCAAGGGCAAGTGGAGCACGCTGCTCACCGAATTGCTGGAATTCAAGCGCAGTTACGACGCCAACGTCAGTCTCGCGACCTGCCTGCCGTGCGTGGCGCAGCAAGACACCGCGCGCTATCGCGGCATGGGCCTGCGTGACCTGTGCGATCAACTGCACGCCTGTTACCGCAGCAATGCCACGGCCAAACATCTGAAACGCATGTACACGGTGCTGCCGGAAATCGCCATGAAGCCGGCCCATGCCTATGATCATCTGGTGCGCGGCGAAGTCGAGGCGGTGCCGATCGACGAGTTGGAAGGACGGATCGCGGCGGTGATGCTGGTGCCGTATCCACCGGGAATTCCATTGATCATGCCCGGCGAGCGCTTTACCGAGGCAACCCGCTCGATCATTGACTACCTGAAGTTTGCCCGCACGTTCGACAGCAGCTTCCCCGGTTTTGTCGCTGATGTGCATGGACTGCAACATGAAGACGAGGGCAATGGACGGCAGTACACCGTCGATTGCGTCAAGGAATGAGGACTTTTCCGAGTATGCAACCGGTCATGAATCCGAAATACCCAGGGCTGTCGGTGCGTGTCGCCGACGATGGTTTCGCGGCGTACATCTGGGGCAGCGACTTCAGTTTCGAGGTCGCCGCGTACGGTGCAGCCGTCATTGGCCAACCGGTCGAGCGCTGGGCGGTGACGCCGATCGTGCCGTATCGCAAGTGCTACGGCATTGATCCTGAAGAGTTCAGCAGCTATCGCGATGCCGCCGACAGCGCGATTTTCATGGCGTATCTCGATGACGAGCCGGTCGGCCATCTGGTGATCAGCACCAACTGGAACGGCTTTGCTCACATTGATGAGCTCGCGGTGCACGCACCGGCGCGCCGGCATGGTGTGGCCAAGGCGCTGCTGGATGTCGCGCAGTTCTGGAGTCGCAAGAAAAAACTGCCGGGGATCATGCTCGAGACGCAGAACAATAACCTCGGCGCCTGTCGTTTGTATGAGCGCTGTGGTTACGAAATTGGTGGTATCGACCATTTGCGTTATCGCGGGATTGATCCGAACACTGCGGAAATTGCGCTGTTCTGGTATCGACTGTTCGATAACCCGCTGGAACACCCGCTCAGCTCGCCAGCATCGCCTCGGCTTGTTCCGTGACAATCGTCAGCAGGGTCTGAATCGCGGCCGGCATGGCGCTGTGTCGGTAGGTCAGGGCATACAGGCTGATCGGCACCGCCGGTGACAACGGGCAGACATCCAGCCCGTTCGCCCTAGCCCCGAGCGCGGTGAACGGGTCGACGATGGCCAGGCCTTCGCCGGCCTCGACCATGCTGCGCATCATCTGATGGGTTTGCACCCGCGTCTGGATACTCGGTGCCGGGCGCAGGGCCTGGAGTTTGCTCTCCAGCGCCGGGCTCAACGGGTCGTGGCCTTCGAGGCCGACCATTGCCTGGCCAGCGAGATCCTGCAGGGAAATGTATTTCTGCTTCGGTTGCAACCAGCCGTGGGGAGCGAGCAGGTGCAGCTTGCCGTGGGCCAATGGCTGGCAGTGGATATCGGGATGTTCCGGATCGTGCAGACTCAGGCCCAGATCGCTTTCGCGCAGCAGCAGACTGCGGATGATGTCGCAAGTGGGAGAGCTGAGCAAACGGCAGGGCGCATCGGGCAAACGTCGGCGCAGCAGCGCGATGCTTTGCGGCAACAGCTGTTGCGCCAGCGGCGGGGTGCCGATGATGCGCAGGGGCGGGGCGAGGTATTGCTTGAGGCTGCTGGCCAGACGCTGCACCGGCTCCAGCGCCTGATAGACGTGAGCGATTTCCACCTGCAACGCCCGCGCTTCAGGCGTCGATTGCAGCCGGCCGCGTACGCTGGCGAACAGCATGAGCCCCAACTCGCTCTCGGCTTCGCGCAAACGCTCTTCGACCTCGGTCACCGGGAGCTGCAGCCATTCGGCGGCGGTGCCCAGGTGACCGGTCTGCAAGAGCGCCTGAATCACTTCGATATGACGTAAACGCATGCGTGAAGTCCATGTTCAGCAGGTGGGGTCAGTGGCTGAATCCTACCCCAAGTCTGCGCATATGACTTCTGCTCATAACGGCCAGTTATGACGCGACGGTTGTCTCAGGCTCGCGGGTCAGGGTGATACCTGACTGAACCAGGAGAAACTCGGTGTCACTGACTTTGTTGACGCGATCGCCAATGGCCAGTTTGTAAATCGGCTCCGAGCCAGTGGAACCGTCTGCCGACGGGGTGGATTCCTGGAACTCATGCACGGAATAAACGCGGCCTTCCGCATCTCTTGCATGGAACTGACCGACGAGTACTGCTGCCATCTGCTTAGAACCTCTGGAGATAAAACGCTTGATTTGCGGCTTGGTAGACCGTCATCAAGCCCTGTAAGTTTTCCTACAGGAAAAAAATAATCAGCGCGCAGGAATTTCCCTTGCTCGCTGGTGAAACTGTCATCGAATCATCTATAACTACTGGCTCTTCCCACCGACAGTCGAGAGTCTTCCATGAGCAATGTCTACAACGTCGCTGTAGTCGTCGGCAGCCTGCGCAAAGCATCGATCAACCGCAAAGTCGCGCTGGCGCTGGCCGAGCTGGCACCGGCGAACCTCAAACTGAAGATTGTCGAGATTGGCGACCTGCCACTCTATAACGAAGACATCGACGGCGATTCACCGCCGGCAGCCTACAGCACTTTCCGCCAGGAAGTCGGTTCTTCCGACGCGGTGCTGTTCGTCACCCCGGAATATAACCGCTCGGTGCCGGCGCCTCTGAAGAATGCGATTGACGTGGGTTCACGGCCGTATGGCAAAGCCGTCTGGAGCGGCAAACCGGGTGCGGTGATCAGCGTGTCGCCGGGGGCGATTGGCGGTTTTGGCGCCAACCAGCATTTGCGCCAGTCCTTCGTGTTTCTCGATGTGCCGTGCATGCAGCAGCCGGAAGCGTATCTGGGTGGCGCGGGTTCGGCGTTTGACGAGACGGGCAAATTGAGCGAGTCGGTGAAACCTTTTCTGCAGAGTTTCATCAATGCATATGGGAAATTTGTGGAACAACACAAGAAATAATCGGGTCTGAGCTGCGGCTCGAAAAAATCCTGTGGGAGCGAGCCTGCTCGCGAAAGGGCCATCAGCCACATCTCGTGGTGACTGACAGTCCGTTTTCGCGAGCAGGCTCGCTCCCACAGTTGTGTGGTTTGGCTTGTTTTCTTCATTAAGGCTGTCGCGAATGCTCGCTGCGTCACTGATCTTCCTGCTGACCATCACCCTTGTCATCTGGCAACCCAAAGGCCTCGGGGTCGGCTGGAGCGCGACGCTCGGCGCCGTGCTGGCGCTGATCTTCGGCGTCGTGCACCTGAGCGATATTCCGCTGGTGTGGCAGATCATCTGGAACGCCACCGGCACCTTCGTTGCGCTGATCATCATCAGCCTGTTGCTCGATGAAGCCGGGTTCTTCGCCTGGGCCGCGCTGCACGTGGCGCGCTGGGGGCGGGGCAGTGGGCGCAAGCTGTTTGCCTTCATGGTGCTGCTCGGCGCGCTGGTGTCGGCGTTGTTCGCCAATGACGGCGCGGCGCTGATCCTCACGCCGATCGTGATTTCGATGCTGCTGGCGCTGCGCTTTTCCCCGGCGGCGACCCTCGCGTTCGTCATGGGCGCCGGTTTCATCGCCGACACCGCGAGCCTGCCGCTGGTGGTGTCGAACCTGGTCAACATCGTCTCGGCGGACTTCTTTCACATCGGCTTCAACCGCTATGCGGCGGTGATGGTGCCGGTCAACTTTGTCAGCGTGGCCGCAACGCTTGGCGTGCTGATGTGGTTCTTCCGTCGCGACATTCCCAAGGCTTACGACCCCGAACAGCTCGAACAGCCGTACACGGCGATCCACGACAAAGCCACGTTCTATGCCGGTTGGGTGGTGCTGGTGATTCTGTTGATCGGCTGCTTCTTCCTCGAACAGCTGGGCATCCCGATCAGCGCGATCTCGGCGGTTTGCGCGGCGCTGTTGCTGGGGATCGCCGCCCGTGGCCACAAGATTTCCACGCGCAAGGTGCTCAAAGAGGCGCCGTGGCAGATCGTGATTTTCTCCCTCGGCATGTATCTGGTGGTGTATGGCCTGCGCAATGCCGGGCTGACCGGCTATCTGGCCGGGTGGCTGGATGTGTTTGCCGGGTACGGTGTGTGGGGCGCGGCGCTGGGCACCGGGGTGCTGACGGCGCTGTTGTCATCGATAATGAACAACTTGCCGACAGTGCTGATCGGCTTGTTGTCGATCGATGCCAGTCAGGCCAGCGGTGTGATCAAGGAAGCGATGATCTATGCCAACGTGATCGGCAGCGATCTGGGGCCGAAGATCACCCCGATCGGCAGTCTGGCGACCTTGCTCTGGCTGCATGTGCTGGCGCGCAAGGATATCCGGATTGGTTGGGGCTATTACTTCAAGGTGGGAATTGTGCTGACGGTGCCGGTGTTGCTGATTACCTTGGTGGCGTTGGCTTTGCGGTTATCCCTTTAGACCGAGTCGGACTTATCGCTGGCAAGCCAGCTCCCACAGGGTTTGTGGTGTGGCTCAGGTAGTGAGTACACAGAAGATCCTGTGGGAGCTGGCTTGCCAGCGATGGGGCCGGTGCAAACACCGCAAAATCTCAGGCCTGGCCCGGCACATTCGGCCAAAGATCCGCCACCAGAAACAACCGCTCCGCCTCTTCCCATTCGCCCCGGGCATTCTCGGTCAGGCGCACCAGCAGTTGCGCCGGCGCCGTCGGTTCCAGGTCATCCAGCCACATCTGCAGGTGTTCAGCGCTCCAGGTCTGATCCGCCGGATAGTGTGCCGGCGCCAGCCAGGCATGGCGGGGCAGGGGTTGCCAGCGCCCGGCCGGGCGCTGCGCGACGAACGCCGGCCAATCCTTCTGATGCAGCCAACTGCCACGCAGGTGCTGCGGATGCGCGCCTTTCGGCGGTTCTGCCTGACCGGGCCACGGGTACAACAGGTATCCGCCCAGCCACAGCTGCGCACTGAACACCTCGATATCCAGCTTGGCCAGCACCTCACGGCTTTCCGGGCGCGCCGAGATCGGCAGTTGGTGTTCGGCCAGATGCGCCAGTTTGCGGTCCAGTCGATCATGACAACCGGGCCCCAGCCACTGCGCCGGGTCGTGGCCGTCGCCTTTCTGCGGGCCGAGGTAGAGCTTGATCGCCAGTTCCAGGTGATGCACGCCATCGCGGTCGCGCAGCAGCATGTCCAGTTCACCGAGGGTGTGGCCTTCACGGCGGATCGGCAGGTTGGCGGCAATCAGCTCGATGCCCGGCGCATGCTGCACGGCAAACTGCCACAGCCGTTCGTAATACAGGCCCAGCCGCCGGGTACGCGCCTGCGACAGCCAGTGCAGCAAGCCATAACTGTCACGATCAAGTTGCCGCAGCCAATGCTCCAGGCGCGCCGGATCACTGACCCAATCGCTGCCGGCCAGCGGATGGCGCTGCGGCCACGGCGTCTCCGCCAGCATCGGCGGGGCAAGAATCACCCACGCCAGGTCACGCACTTCCGGATGGCGTAATTGGTGTGGCAACTGAAGCAGGTCGGGAAACAGGATCATCTTGCGAGCATAGCCTGAAACGCGCGCGCCCCCTTGAGGCTGAAAGGATTTTGTCTATCGCGGGCTTTCGCCCATAATCGGGTTTTTCGCGTTTTCGATTGTCCGCAGAGGTCCCATGGAGCAATTTCGTAATATCGGCATCATCGGTCGCCTGGGCAGTTCCCAGGTGCTGGATACCGTCCGCCGACTGAAACGCTTTCTGCTCGATCGTCACCTGCACGTGATTCTCGAAGACACCATCGCCGAAGTCCTGCCGGGCCACGGTCTGCAGACCTCGTCACGCAAGATGCTCGGCGAAGTCTGCGACATGGTCATCGTCGTCGGCGGTGACGGCAGCCTGCTCGGCGCCGCGCGGGCGCTGGCCAAGCACAATATTCCGGTGCTGGGGATCAACCGTGGCAGCCTCGGTTTCCTCACCGACATTCGTCCCGATGAGCTGGAAGTCGAAGTGGCCAAGGTGCTCGACGGCCATTATCTGGTGGAAAACCGCTTCCTGCTGCAAGCCGAAGTTCGCCGCCATGCCGAGGCCATTGGCCAGGGCGATGCGCTGAACGACGTGGTGCTGCACCCGGGCAAATCGACGCGGATGATCGAGTTCGAGCTGTACATCGACGGCCAGTTCGTCTGCAGCCAGAAGGCCGACGGCCTGATCGTCGCTACGCCGACCGGTTCCACCGCGTACGCGTTGTCCGCTGGCGGGCCGATCATGCATCCCAAGCTTGATGCCATTGTGATCGTGCCGATGTACCCCCATATGTTGTCGAGCCGGCCAATTGTGGTCGATGGCAACAGTGAGCTGAAAATCGTCGTGTCGAAAAACATGCAGATTTACCCGCAAGTCTCCTGCGACGGGCAGAACCACTTCACCTGCGCGCCGGGCGACACCATCACCGTGAGCAAGAAAGCCCAGAAGCTGCGGCTGATTCACCCGCTCGACCACAACTACTACGAAGTCTGCCGGACCAAGCTCGGCTGGGGCAGCAAGTTGGGTGGTGGAGGCGACTGATGCTCGATCCCGCGCGCAGTTATGACTTGATTGGTGACGTGCACGGATGCGCCCTGACCCTCGAACACTTGCTTGACCGTCTCGGTTATCACAAGCAGGGCGGGGTCTGGCGGCATCCATCGCGCATGGCCGTGTTCGTCGGCGATATCATCGACCGTGGCCCGCGAATCCGCGAGGCACTGCACATCGTCCACGACATGGTCGAGGCCGGGCAGGCGCTGTGCATCATGGGCAACCACGAATTCAACGCACTGGGCTGGAGCACGCCGGCGCTGCCGGGCAGCGGCAAGCAGTTTGTCCGTGAGCACACCCCGCGCCATGCGCGCCTGCTGCAGGAAACCCTGACCCAGTTCGAAGACCATCCGGGCGATTGGCATGACTTCCTCAACTGGTTCTACGAGCTGCCGCTGGTGGTTGATGCCGGGCGCTTCCGCGTGGTGCATGCCTGTTGGGATGCCAGCCTGATCGAACCGTTACGCGGGCTGTTTCCCGATGCGCGCATCGACGAGCACTTTCTCCAGGCCTCGGCCGTGCCCGGCAGTTTCGCCTGCACCGTGTTCGACCGCTTGCTGCGCGGCACCGACATGCGCCTGCCGGATGGCTTGACCATGACCAGCGGCGACGGTCTGGTGCGCTCGTTCTTCCGCACCAAATTCTGGGAAGACGACCCGAAGACCTACGGCGACATCGTCTTCCAGCCGGATGCATTGCCGGAGCCGGTGGCGCAGAAGCCGCTGACCTCCAGCGAAAAAAACAATCTGCTGCGCTACGGCATCGATGAGCCGTTGCTGTTCGTCGGCCACTACTGGCGCAGCGGCAAACCGGCGCCGATCCGCCCGAACCTCGCGTGTCTCGATTACAGCGCGGTGCTCTACGGCAAACTGGTGGCCTATCGTCTGGATCAGGAAACACGCCTGGATCCGCATAAATTTGTCTGGGTCGATGTCGAGCGGCCGGAGGTGCTGCAATGAGTGCGGTAGCGGTATTGCGTCTGCCGTTGGCGGTGGATCTGAGCGGTTTCGTCAAGCTGCTGCAACGGATGCAGGTGCCGCATCGAGTCAGCGAAGAGGCGGGCGAGCAGGTGCTGTGGGCGCCTTCGGAAATCAGCGAGGACGTGCGTTCGCTGTACGAGCGCTTCCCGGCCGGTGATCCCGATCAGCAGCTGGACATTCCGCTGGCGCCGAGCTTCAAGCGTCCGAGCTTCGCCGAGCAACTCAAACACGCCAAGGCCACCGGGTTGATCCTGCTGCTGAGCCTGCTGGTCGGCGGCCTGACCTATCTGGGTGACAACCTCGACACCATTCGCTGGCTGACCTTCCTCGACTTCCGCGTGGTCGGCGAGTACATCCAGTTCACGCCGCTGGCCGACAGCCTGGCGGCGGGGCAGTGGTGGCGCCTGTTCACGCCGATGCTGCTGCACTTCGGCATCCTGCACCTGGCCATGAACGGCATGTGGTACTGGGAACTGGGGCGGCGCATCGAGTCACGTCAGGGCAGCATCAACCTGCTCGGTCTGACCCTGCTGTTCAGCCTGGTGTCGAACTACGCGCAGTTTGTCTGGAGCGGCCCGAGCCTGTTTGGCGGCTTGTCCGGCGTACTCTACGGGCTGCTCGGCCATTGCTGGATTTTCCAGTTGCTGGCGCCGAACCCGGCGTATCGCCTGCCGCGTGGCGTGCTGGTGATGATGCTGGTGTGGCTGGTGATTTGCATGTCCGGACTGGTCTCGATGATCGGTTTCGGCCAGATCGCCAACGCCGCGCACGTCAGCGGGTTACTCATCGGATGCTTCACCGGTTTGTTGGGCGGTTTGTATAACCGCCGTAAACTGGCCGCCTGAAATTTTAAGTGAATAAAGAGCACGGAGACCCTGATGTCCTCTTTTAACGACATGATCAAAAACATCACCCCGGACATCTACGAGAGCCTGAAACTGGCCGTGGAAATCGGCAAGTGGTCCGACGGCGGCAAACTCACCGCCGAACAGCGCGAGCTGTCGCTGCAGGCGATGATCGCCTGGGAAATCCAGAACCTGCCTGAAGACCAGCGCACCGGTTACATGGGCCCGCAGGAATGTGCGTCGAAGTCGATCGAAGTACCGAACATCCTGTTCAAGTCGGATGCCATCCATTGATCGAGATTGGCCGCGGTGCAATCAGCAAAATGTCGGCGCGCCTGGACGGGCCGAATGTGCAATACGCGTTTCGTCTGGATGACGTCGAGGTGCCGGTCAACCCCATGATCGGCACCACGGTGCGTCTGGAGTACCTGGGGGCGATTCATTGCACCCATTGCGGGCGCAAGACCAAAACCAGTTTCAGCCAGGGTTACTGCTACCCGTGCATGACCAAACTGGCGCAGTGCGATCTGTGCATCATGAGCCCGGAGCGTTGTCACTTCGAGGCCGGTACCTGCCGGGAGCCAGAGTGGGGTCAGAAGTTCTGCATGACTGATCATGTGGTGTATCTGGCCAACTCGTCGGGGATCAAGGTCGGTATCACCCGCGCCACGCAGTTGCCGACCCGCTGGCTCGATCAGGGCGCAAGTCAGGCGCTGCCGATCATGCGCGTATCGACGCGCCAGCAGTCGGGCTTCGTCGAAGACCTGTTCCGCAGTCAGGTGGCCGACAAGACCAATTGGCGCGCCTTGCTCAAGGGCGATGCGGCGGCGGTGGATCTGGCGCAAGTGCGCGATCAACTGTTTGAAAGCTGCGCCGAGGGCTTGCAAGGCCTGCAGCAGCGATTCGGCCTACAAGCAATTCAGACGATTGCCGATGTAGAACCTCTCGAAATCCGCTATCCGGTCGAGCAATACCCGGCCAAAATCGTCAGCTTCAACCTGGACAAGAACCCGATTGCCGAAGGCACGCTGCTGGGGATCAAGGGTCAGTACCTGATTTTTGACACCGGCGTGATCAACATTCGTAAATACACGGCCTATCAGCTCGCCGTGCATCAATAAGGATTCCAGCATGCGCACCGAACAACCGAAGATGATTTACCTGAAGGACTATCAGGCGCCCGAGTACCTGATCGACGAGACGCACCTGACCTTCGAGTTGTTCGAGGACCACAGCCTGGTCCACGCGCAACTGGTGATGCGCCGCAACCCGGAGCGTGGCCCTGGCCTGCCGCCGCTGGTGCTCGACGGCCAGCAACTGGAGCTGCTGTCGGTGACCCTGGCCGACCAGGAACTGAGCGCCGGCGATTATCAGCTGAGCGAAAATACCTTGACCCTGCAGCCGGCCAGCGCCAGCTTCACGGTCGACACCAGTGTCAGGATCCATCCGGAAACCAATACCGCGCTGGAAGGCCTGTACAAGTCCGGCACGATGTTCTGCACCCAGTGCGAGGCCGAAGGCTTCCGCAAGATCACCTATTACCTCGACCGCCCGGACGTGATGAGCAAGTTCACTACCACGGTGGTCGCCGAGCAGCACAGCTATCCGGTGCTGCTGTCCAACGGCAACCCGATTGCCTCCGGCCCTGGCGAAGACGGCCGGCACTGGGCGACCTGGGAAGACCCGTTCATGAAACCGGCGTACCTGTTCGCGCTGGTGGCCGGTGATTTGTGGTGCGTCGAAGACACCTTCACCACCATGACCAATCGCAATGTCGCGCTGCGCATCTACGTCGAGCCGGAAAACATCGACAAGTGCCAGCACGCGATGAACAGTCTGAAGAAGTCGATGCGCTGGGACGAAGAGGTCTACGGTCGCGAGTACGATCTGGACATCTTCATGATCGTCGCCGTCAACGACTTCAACATGGGCGCGATGGAGAACAAGGGCCTCAACATCTTCAACTCCAGCGCCGTGCTGGCCCGCGCCGAAACCGCCACCGACGCGGCGCACCAGCGGGTCGAGGCAATCGTCGCCCACGAATACTTCCACAATTGGTCAGGCAACCGCGTGACCTGCCGCGACTGGTTCCAGCTGTCGCTCAAGGAAGGCTTCACTGTGTTCCGTGACGCCGGTTTCTCCTCGGACATGAACTCGGCCACGGTCAAGCGCATTCAGGACGTGGCGTACCTGCGTACCCACCAGTTCGCCGAAGATGCCGGCCCGATGGCCCACGCGGTGCGTCCGGACAGCTTCATCGAGATTTCCAACTTCTACACTCTGACCGTGTACGAAAAGGGCTCGGAAGTGGTCGGCATGATCCATACCCTGCTGGGCGCCGAAGGCTTCCGCAAGGGCAGTGACCTGTACTTCGAACGCCATGATGGCCAGGCCGTGACCTGTGACGACTTCGTCAAGGCCATGGAAGATGCCAACGGTGTCGACCTGACCCAGTTCAAACGCTGGTACAGCCAGGCCGGCACGCCGCGTCTGGCGGTCAGCGAGTCCTACGACGCCGCGGCGAAAACCTACAGCCTGACCTTCCGCCAGAGCTGCCCGGAAACCCCGGACAAGGTGGAAAAACTGCCGTTCGTGATCCCGGTCGAACTCGGTCTGCTCGACAGCAAAGGCAACGAGATTGCCCTGCGTCTGGCCGGTGAAGCGTCGGCCCAGGGCACCACCCGCGTGATCTCGGTGACCGAGGCTGAGCAGACCTTCACCTTCGTCGACATCGCTGAACAGCCGCTGCCATCGTTGCTGCGTGGTTTCTCGGCACCGGTGAAACTGAGCTTCCCGTACAACCGCGACCAGTTGATGTTCCTGATGCAGCACGACAGCGACGGCTTCAACCGCTGGGATGCCGGTCAGCAACTGTCGGTGCAGGTCCTGCAGGAGCTGATCGCGCAGCAGCAGAAGGGCGAGAGCCTGGTGCTCGATCCGCGTCTGATCTCGGCGCTGAAAACCGTGCTGTCTGACGAGTCGCTGGATCAGGCCATGGTCGCCGAAATGCTTTCGCTGCCGAGCGAAGCGTATCTGACCGAAATCAGCGAAGTGGCGGATGTCGAGGCGATCCACAACGCTCGCGAGTTTGCCCGCAAGCAACTGGCGGACAACCTGTTCGAAGCGCTGTGGCTGCGTTATCAGGCCAACCGCGATTTGTCGAAGCAGACGCCATACGTGGCAGAGGCTGAACACTTTGCCCGTCGCGCGCTGCAGAACATTGCGCTGTCGTACCTGATGCTCAGCGGCAAGCCCGAAGTGCTGGCCGCTACGCAGGAACAGTTCGAAAACAGCGACAACATGACCGAGCGCCTCACCGCGTTGGCGGTGCTGGTCAACTCGCCGTTCGAAGAACAGAAGGCCAAAGCGCTGGCGACTTTCGCCGAGCACTTCAAGGACAATCCGCTGGTCATGGATCAGTGGTTCAGCGTGCAGGCCGGCAGCACACTGCCGGGCGGTCTGGCGCGGGTGAAGGCTCTGATGCAGCACCCGGCGTTCAACATCAAGAACCCGAACAAGGTGCGTGCGCTGGTCGGTGCGTTTGCCGGGCAGAACCTGATCAACTTCCACGCCGCCGACGGTTCGGGCTACCGCTTCCTCGCGGATCTGGTGATCGAGCTGAACGGCTTCAACCCGCAGATTGCTTCGCGGCAACTGGCGCCGCTGACCCGCTGGCGTAAATACGACGCTGCACGGCAGGCACTGATGAAGGCTGAGCTGGAGCGGATTCTGGCTTCGGGGCAGTTGTCGAGCGATGTGTACGAAGTGGTGAGCAAAAGCCTGGCGTAACGCTCGCCTGATCAAGATCTCCGGCAGACACAAAACCTGTAGGAGCTGTCGAGTGAAACGAGGCTGCGATCTGTTGATTCTGATTTTTTAAATCAAGATCAACAGATCGCAGCGTGCCGCAGCTCCTACAGGTTATTTCAGGTCGAATCGATCCAGCTCCATCACCTTGGCCCACGCCGCCACGAAATCTTTGACGAACTGTTCCTTCGCGTCAGAACTCGCATACACCTCGGCCAGCGCGCGCAGTATCGCGTTGGAACCAAACACCAGATCAACCCGCGTCGCCGTCCACTTCACGCTACCGGTCTTGCGGTCGCGTCCTTCAAACTCGTCCGCTGCTGCCGACGTCGGCTTCCACTCCACACCCATGTCCAGCAGGTTGGTGAAGAAGTCGTTGCTCAGGGTTTCCGTGCGCGAGGTGAACACGCCATGCCGGCTCTGCCCGACATTCGCGCCCAATACCCGCAGACCACCGACCAGTACGGTCATTTCCGGAGCGGAGAGGGTGAGCAGTTGCGCCTTGTCGATCAGCAGCGCCTCGGCCGACACGGTGTATTTGCCCTTGCTGTAGTTACGGAAACCATCGGCAATCGGTTCGAGGAAACCGAACGACTCGATGTCGGTTTGCTCCTGAGTCGCATCGGTCCGACCTGGATTGAACGGCACAGAGATAGAGTGCCCGGCGTTTTTCGCCGCTTGCTCGACCCCTGCGTTACCCGCCAGCACGATCAGATCCGCCAGCGAGACTTTCTTGCCGGAGGAGCCGGCGTTGAACTCGTTCTGAATGCCCTCCAGGGTCTTCAGCACCTTGTCCAGTTGCTCCGGCTGGTTGGCCTGCCAGAATTTCTGCGGGGCCAGACGCAGACGTCCGCCGTTGGCGCCCCCCCGTTTGTCCGAACCACGGAATGTCGATGCCGCGGCCCAAGCGGTGGACACCAGTTGCGACACTGACAGACCGGACGCCAGCACTTTGCTTTTCAGCGCCGCCGCATCATTGCTGTCGATCAGTGGGTGAGTGGCCTCAGGAATCGGGTCCTGCCACAGCAGTTCTTCGTTCGGCAGTTCCGGCCCGAGGTAGCGCGACAGCGGGCCCATGTCGCGGTGGATCAGCTTGTACCAGGCGCGGGCGAAGGCGTCGGCCAGTTGATCCGGGTTGGCCAGGAAGCGACGGGCGATCGGCTCGTAGATCGGGTCGAAACGCAGCGCCAGGTCGGAGGTGAGCATGGTCGGCGAGAGCTTTTTGCTTGGATCATGCGCATGCGGAACAGTACCTGCGCCGCCGCCGTTTTTCGGTTTCCACTGATGCGCACCGGCCGGGCTTTTGAACAGTTCCCACTCGAAACCGAACAGGTTTTCCAGGTAGTTGTTGCTCCACTGAGTCGGGGTCGTGGTCCAGGTGACTTCGAGGCCGCTGGTGATGGTGTCGGCGCCTTTGCCGGTGCCGAATGCGTTGCGCCAGCCGAGGCCTTGTTCTTCCAGCCCGGCCGCTTCCGGCTCAGGCCCGACATTATCGGCCGGGCCGGCGCCGTGGGTCTTGCCGAAGGCGTGACCGCCAGCGATCAGCGCGACGGTTTCTTCGTCGTTCATGGCCATGCGGCCGAAGGTTTCGCGGATATCGCGACCGGAGGCAACCGGGTCGGGATTGCCTTCAGGGCCTTCCGGGTTCACGTAAATCAGGCCCATCTGCACCGCTGCGAGCGGATTTTCCAGATTGCGTTCGCCCTGATCGGTGCGGCTTTGCTCTTTGCCGTGCAGGTCCGGTTCGGCCACCAGCGTACCGTCACCCGGCTCCTGCATGGCCGATTTGTCTTTGCCGTAGCGACTGTCGCCGCCGAGCCATTCGCGCTCCGAACCCCAATACACGTCTTCGTCCGGTTCCCACACATCGGGACGTCCACCGGAGAAGCCGAAGGTCTTGAAGCCCATGGATTCCAGTGCAACGTTGCCGGTGAGCACGATCAGGTCGGCCCAGGAAATATTGCGGCCGTATTTCTGTTTGATCGGCCACAGCAGGCGCCGCGCTTTGTCGAGGCTGACGTTGTCCGGCCAGCTGTTGAGCGGAGCGAAACGCTGTTGCCCGGAACCGGCGCCACCACGGCCATCGGCGGTGCGATAGGTGCCGGCGCTGTGCCAGGCCATGCGGATGAACAGCGGGCCGTAGTGGCCGAAGTCGGCTGGCCACCAGTCCTGGGAGTCGGTCATCAGCGCACGCAGGTCTTGTTTCAGGGCCTGGAAGTCCAGTCTCTGGAATGCTTTGGCGTAGTCGAAGTCCTTGCCCAGCGGATCGGACTTGGACGAGTGCTGGCTGAGGATCTTCAGGTTCAGTTGATTCGGCCACCAGTCACGGTTCGTCGTACCACCACCGGCGGCGTGGTTGAACGGGCATTTCGATTCGTTTGCCATGTTCGGGTCCTTATCAGGTCATGTGCGGCCGGCTCGTGCCGACTTCGGACTAGTAAGGCTAGACCCGACTTGGGCAACCAGCTAATAGGCCGACTATTGGAGGCTGATAGGCGCAGTCTTTCAGCGGTTTTTTGCTATTGCGCAGGCGGCCAAACCATCATGGCAAATCTGTAGATCCTTGTTCTTGAGCGCTTGCTGCGAAAAATCGTGATGACAGAAAGAAATGTTATTGTATAACATAAAAAAGATTTCATTCTGTTTCTGCCAGCATTATTTGCCAAACGCCGGCAGCGATCCTCATTTTTCTGCTCACGGAAGTTCTGAAATGCCTGCCCGTTCCCACCCCCTTCAACGACGCTTGACTCCGCTGGCCGCAGCGCTGCTGATTGCCTCACCCGTGTTCGCCGCCGACCCGCTCGAACTGCAACCACAAGTCATCACCGGCAATCCTTTGGGCAGCCAGACCCTCGCATCGCCCTCGACCGTGCTCAGCGGCGACGACCTCACGTTGCAGCAGAAGGGCAGCCTCGGCGAGACGCTGAACAAACAGCCCGGCGTGTCCTCGTCATACTTCGGCCCGGGTGCGAGTCGGCCGATCATTCGCGGTCAGGACGGTGACCGCATTCGCATCCTGCGCAACGGCGTCGGCGCGCTGGATGCCTCGTCGCTGTCCTACGACCACGCGGTGCCGCTGGACCCGGTCAACGTCGAGCGCATTGAAATCGTCCGTGGCCCGGCAGCGTTGCTGTATGGCGGCAGTGCGATTGGCGGGGTGGTCAACACCTTCGATAACCGCATCCCCACCGAGGCCATCGAAGGCATTCACGGTGCGGGCGAGTTGCGTTACGGCGGCGCCGACACCACCCGCAGCAGCGCGGGGAAGCTGGAGGCCGGCAACGGGCAGTTCGCCTTGCACCTGGACGCCAGCGCCCGCGAGTTCAATGATCTGAAGATTCCCGGTTACGCCAAGACCGGCGCGGCACGCGCCAACGACGACGGCGACTCGCGCAAGCATCGGCTAGCCAACAGCGACGGCCGTCAGGATGGCGGCGCCGTCGGCGGTTCCTACACCTGGGATGACGGTTACGCCGGTCTGTCCTACAGCAATTACGATTCAAACTACGGCTCGCCCGCCGAAGACGACGTGCGCATCCGCATGCAGCAGGAGCACTACGCGTTCGCCTCGGAAATCCGCAACCTCGACGGGCCGTTCAGCTCGGTCAAACTCGACGCCGGCTACACCGATTACCAGCACCGGGAAATCGAGGGCGGTGAAGTCGGCACCACCTTCAAGAACAAGGGCTACGAAGCGCGGGTTGAGGCCCGGCATCAGCCACTGGGGCCGTTCAACGGGGTGATCGGCGCTCAGGTCAGCCGCAACGAATTCTCGGCGCTGGGCGAAGAAGCGTTCGTGCCACACACCGATACCGACGCCGGTGCCCTGTTCATTCTGGAAGAGTTGCAAGCCACCGATCGTCTGCTGTTCACCCTTGGTGGCCGACTGGAACACACCACAGTCGACCCGGATGCCAAAGGCAACGAGCGCTTCGCCAATGCCGACCGCTCCAGCAGTTTCACCGCCGGCAGCCTGTCGTCCGGCGCGGTGTACACGCTGACGCCGATCTGGTCGGTCGCCGCGACACTCGGCTACACCGAGCGCGCGCCGACGTTCTATGAGTTGTACGCCAACGGCGCCCACGTCGCGACCGGCACCTATGAAGTCGGCGATGGCGGGCTGTCGAAAGAAAAAGCCGTGTCCAGCGACCTCGCATTGCGTTTCGACAATGGCACGCACAAGGGTAGCGTCGGCGTTTTCTACAGCCACTTCTCCAATTACATCGGCTTGCTCGGTACCGGCCGAACACTGAATGACGAAGGCGAAGAGGATGCCGGCGGGATTCCCGAATACACCTACTCGGGCGTTCGCGCGCGCTTCAGTGGCATCGAAGCGCAGGATCGCTGGACGCTTGGCGAAAATGCCTACGGCAAGTTCGCGCTGGAGCTGTCGGGCGATTACACCCGCGCCAAGAACCTCGATAACGGTCAGGATCTGCCGCGCATCGCGCCGCTGCGCTTGAACAGCGGTTTGCTGTGGGAACTGGATCGCTGGCAGGCACGGATCGATATCGAACACGCCAGCTCGCAACATCGTGTGCCGACCAACGAAAGCAGCACCGATGGCTACACCACGCTGGGGGCGAATGTCGGGTACCACTTCGATGTCGGCCAGAGCAAATGGCTGGCCTTCGTCAACGCCGAGAACCTGACCAACCAGACCGTGCGTTACGCCAGTTCGATCCTGCGCGATATTGCACCGGCGCAAGGGCGCAGCATTCAGGTGGGTTTACGCACGACGTTCTGATTAGTTGACCTGTTAACACTTCCCCCGTGTAGGAGCTGCCGCAGGCTGCGATCTTTTGATCTTGATCTTGAAAAAACAAAATCAAAAGATCGCAGCCTGCGGCAGCTCCTACACGGGGGGCATCAGCTCGATTGCGCGGTGTCGTCGTCCGGCAACGCATCCAGCGGATCTTCCTGCCCCGGCAATTCAGTAATCACACTGAAATCCGTGACCTCGACCGCACCCAATCCATAACCCAGCAAGTGAAACGAAAAGGCTTTGCGCGGTTGCGGGTTGTCGAAACTGAAATCCATCTCCAGCGGCTGATCGGCTGTGGCGACCATCTCGGTCGGCAAGCCCAGCTGCACGTCCTGTTCGAACTCCTTGGCCTTGAGCTGGATGTACGCCGCCTGCTGCGGATCCACCGAGCGCACGGTCAGGCGCACGCGGGTGTGCGAGCCCTTGGGCATTTCCAGGTATTGCGCGCCGATCAGGTTATCGGCCCAGTCATCCTTGATCTGCGCTTGCAGCGGGATGACGTTGTTGCTGCCGAACTGGTAACGCTGATTGAGCGGGGTGCGCAGCAGCGACAGGTCCAGCGCCATGGCCCGCGCGGCAATCTGTCGGGCCTGCTGGCTGCTTTCATTGCCCTTGAAGGTGGCGCGCTCGGCAATGAAGCCGGGGCTTTCGTAGTAGCGGCAACGGCGCGGCATGTCGCACTCGGAGAAAATCCCCTGGCCGTTGTGGTAGCGCAGTTTGCCGTTGGTGTAGGACATGATCTCGCGCCCGCTGTCGTAGTCGCGAAACAGCGAACGGCCGCTCAGCGCTGACGGCACCGGCAGGTCGAAATAATCGAGGATCGACGCGCTCAGATCGACATGCCCGTAGACCCCGGCATTCAGTCGCGGCAGTTGCTCATGTTCCGGGGCCAGGGTCAGGTTGAAACCCCAGGACGACGCCAGACGCACGCCGTCGATGCCGTGGGATTCGTCCGAGGTGATCACCACCAGCGTGTCCTTGAGCACACCCTGACGTTCGAGACCGCTGAGAAACTGCTCCAGCGCATCGTCGAGATAACCGACAGCCGCCTGTTTCGGCGTCTCGTAACGCGCCAGGTAGTCTTCCGGCGCGGAGTAGGGCTGGTGGGTGCCGACGGTCAACAGGGTGAGCATCCACGGTTGCCTCTGCTTCTTCAGTTGGCCGACGTAATCCAGCGCACCTTCGAAGAACGCCTTGTCATCCTTGCCCCACGGGAACTCCAGATAGTTGGCGTTGGTGAACCATTCCAGACCATGGGTCGCATCGAAACCGATGTGCGGCATGATCTTGTCTTTGGCCATGAAGCGCAGACCGGCGCCTTGCAGATAGTGGGTGCTGAAGCCGTGCTGCCGCAGTTGTGCCGGCAGGCAGGCCTGATTGCGCTCCTGTTGGGTGAGCATCTCCACGCCTTTGGGCGTGCCGTTGTTGAGCTTGTCGTAATCGCCACAGAGCATGGCGTACAGGCCGCGAATGGTCTGGTGCGTATGCAGCACGTAATCCGGGGTGTTCATGCCGCGCTCGGCCCAGCGGCTGAGGTTGGGCATCAGGTCTTCCTGATAATGGCTGCCAATGGCTTCGCGATTGGCACGGATGTAAGCGCCGGGAATGCCTTCCAGGGCGATGATCAGCACATTGCGCGCCTGCCCCGGTGCGGCCAGCAGCTTGTGGCCATTGAGATCCAGATCGGTCAGGCCGGCCATCTGTGGCGCGGGTTCTTCGACGTCACCGTCCAGCCATTCCTCGGCCTGCAACTGCAGCTCGGCGACTTGCGAGGCGAGCAACTGATGCGGCAGGTTGTACAGGTGCCACGGATCCTCCTCGCTTGGCCACAGGTTTTGCACGCCCCAATGCGCGGCGAACAGCAGCGCCGGTGCCGCCCACACGGCGCGGGGCAGAGCAGCAGCGGGCTGCGCGCGATTGGCGAAACGCGTCAGCAACCAGAGCAGCAGCGCCACCAACAGCGCAACGCCCAGCGCCGGATGGGCAAAGCCGCCACCGGTGGAGTTCTCTACGAACTGCGGGTCAATCAGGTAATGCAGGTCGGATGGGTTCGGCAACCGGCCGACAGCGCTGACCAGCTCCGCCGTCGCCACCGCGAGCAATCCCCAGAACAGCAGCAACGGCAACGCCAGCCACCACGCACGGCGATGCAGCAACAGCACCAGCAAACTGCCACTCGCCAGGTCGGACAAATAGCCCAGCGACGACGACCAGCCCAACGCCGCGCGCAGGCACACCGGTACGATCAGCACCAGCAGAATCAGGGAAAACAGGCGGGCATGCGGCTGCCGCAACCAACGCAAAAGAACGCTCACAAACAAAGACCTTCCAGCCATCAAACCGTCACAAAAGTGTGCGCGATGATACCAAGGGTGGGCTGTCTGATCGCCCTTTTAAACGCGTGGCTGATCCGCTCTCGCAGGCGCTGCGCAGGGCTTGAGGCCTTGACCGGCGTCGGTGTCAGCCCAATGGCGGCTGACGCACAGCGTGTAACCGATGGCAGATTTATTGTTTCAGGCTGTTTAAATCAGCGCGCGACGCCAAACCCGAGCGTGCTATTGATATTCGATAACGGTATTTAATTTCTGTTTTTTATAGCGATAGAGTCCGGTCTTTGAGTAAATCCACCCCAGCTGCGAGGTTGTCATGGCCGTACCGTTCAAACGTTCTGCGCTGACTCTGTTGGCCGCATCCCTGGCAGGCAGTCTGCTGTTCAGCGCCGGCGCTCAGGCCGAAGGCAAGATCAGCATCGCCCAGCAATTCGGCATCGGTTATCTGATTCTCGACGTGGTCCGTGATCAGCAGTTGATCGAAAAACACGGCAAGGCACAGGGGCTGGAGATCAAGGTCGACTGGAACAGCATCTCCGGCGCCACTGCGATGAACGAAGCGCTGCTGACCGGCGCGCTGGACGTGGTGTCCGCCGGGGTGCCGCCGATGCTCACCGTGTGGGATCGCACCCGTGGCAAACAGAACGTCAAGGCGATTGCCTCGCTCGGCTCGATGCCCAATTACCTGCTGACCAACAATCCGAACATCAAGACCCTGAAGGATTTCAGCGACAAGGATCGCATCGCCGTACCCGCAGCGGGCGTGGGTTTCCAGTCGCGTACCTTGCAGATCGAAACGGCCAGGGAATTCGGCAATGATCAGTACAAGAAATTTGACGACATCTCTGTCAGCCTGCCGCACCCGGATGCCACGGCGGCGCTGATTGCCGGCGGTTCGGAAATCAACTCGCACTTCTCCAGCCCGCCGTTTCAGTATCAGGCCCTGCAAAACCCCAACGTGCACAAGGTGCTCAGTTCTTACGACGTGCTTGGCGGTCAGGCCACGTTCAACGTGCTCTACACCACGGAAAAATTCCACGACGAAAATCCCAGGACCTACAAGGCGTTCTACGACGCGTTGGCCGAAGCGGAAAAAATCATCAAGGCCGACAAGCCCGCCGCCGCTCAGGCGTACATTCGCGTCGAACAGTCTAAGCTGCCGCTGGCGCTGGTCGAGCAGATCGTCACCGATCCGGAAATCGACTTCACGGTGGTGCCGCAGCGCACGTTCATCTATGCCGAAAAATTGCAGGAACTGGGCGTGCTGAAGAACAAGGCCGGCAGCTGGAAGGATTACTTTTTTGAAGAGGCGCATGGCGGCGCTGGGAGCTGATAACGCTCGCCAAAGAGTTGAAGCCTGTGGTTGTTTCTGGACAGCCTGATGGCCACTCAGTAGCATTCGAGCCCAACGGACTTTCCCTTTGCACGTCGTCCGACGTGGAGTTCTCAAGGAATCGACATGCGCGACACCCCCAATGGCGAACAACGAACGGTCGTGACCCTGGTCAACGGCGAGATTCATCACGAAACCCAGATCAGTTTCAGTTCGGTGTCGGTCGTCAATGGCGAAGTGCGGGTGCATACCGCTGAAGGCAATCAGATAAATGTCCAGGTACCGGGGGCGGACTTCTCATTGCGCTTTGATCTGGATGGAGTGCAGCAGATTCCAGTGGCGCAGCGGGCACCGGTTGAAACGGTGCCCGTCGACAACAACCTGAAGCTGTTCACCTGGAAAACCGTACTGATCACCCTTGGGCTGTGGACAGTGGTCAACCTGATCACTGGTTGGCTGGGATTCTTTGCGGCGGCCGTTTATCTCGGTTATCGCTGGAGTCAGGTGTTGAAGCGCAAGCAGCAGTTGGCGGCGGCGCCCGTAGAGAAAGCTGCCGAGGCTTCGCGCTCGGGGATGTCGAGGGAAAGCGTGCGCAACGCACTGGCCCGTAAGCGTGGCTGACATGCGCGCAAAAAAAGGGGCGACCTGATCATCGATCAGGCCGCCCCTTTTTATTGCCGCCAAGTCAGATCAATGCATCTTGCTGTGATCGTGGCCTTCCATGTGCGTCAGCGCACGGACTTCGGCTTTGACTTCGACGGTCTGTTTCTCGCCCTTGGCGTTTTCCACGGTCAGGGTCAGCGGTACGCTTTCGCCTTCCTTGAGCTGGCCGGTCAGGCCCATCAGCATCACGTGGTAGCCGTTCGGGTCGAAGGTGACGGCTTTGCCGGCTGGCAGGTCGACCGATTTGACCGGGCCCATGCTCATCACGTCGTTCTTCATCGACATTTCGTGGATCTGCACATCCTTGGCCACTGGCGAGGCCACGCTCAGCAGTTTGCTGTCGCTGTCCGCGGTGACGGTCATGAACGCGCCGCTGGCCGATTGGGTCGGCACGGTCGCACGCACCCAGGCATCATCGACCCTGGTCTGAGCCGAGGCTTGAAACGCCAGGCCCAGCAGGGACAGGGCGAAAACGGCGCGTTTGATGTTGTTCAAAACGGGGTGCATCAGCAGACCTCCATAACGGTGAGCAAATCTTCCGTGCACTCTTGTGCCGAAAGCGATACAGACAGACCCAGGCGCAACTGGCCGCGCGAGTCGTAGACGTAACTGGTGGACGTGTGGGAGATCGTATAGGTATCGCCGGCCGGCACCTTCTCGAAGAACACGTCGAATTCCTTGGCCGTGGCCTTGGTTTCTTCCAGCGTGCCGTACAGCGCGACGAAGCTCGGGTCGAAGGCTTTGACGTAGGCGTCGAGGATCTGCGGCGTGTCGCGTTCCGGGTCGAGGGTGATGAAGATCACCTGCAGACGGTCGCCGTCCTTGCCCATCAGCTTCTTGATTTGCGCGGCGCGGGCGAGGGTGGTCGGGCACACCGCCGGGCATTGGGTGAAGCCGAAGAAGATCATCGGCATCATCCCGCGAAAGCTCGACAGCGTCATGGTTTCGCCGTCGGTGTTCTTCAGCTTGAAGGTGCGTCCGAGGATCTTGTCACTCAGGTCCTTGCCGTACTTGTACGACAGTTGGCCACGGGTGTCGCAGCCGGCGAGCAGGCCCAGGCCCAGCACGCCCATTCCCGCAAGCACCTTGCGGCGAGTCAACAAAGCCGTCATCTAATACCGCCTTTTGCAGCCCGTCAGTCGGCAGGACTGGCGGGGGGTTAACCGTAAAAGCGGCGCATGATACCAAACTGACGGCAGACGCCGGCCACGGATCGCCGCGCGGCGTCGGATCGGGCGACAAAAGGTGTAAGAAAAAGTGACGAGTGGCTACTGAACCCGGGTCTCATCGGCCTGCCAGCCGCCGCCCAGCGCGGTGTACAGGTTGACCTCGGCAACCAGCTGCGCCAGCCGATCAGTGATCAGCCCCTGCTGTGAACTGAACAGCGAACGCTGTGCATCGAGAAACGTCAGGCTGCTGTCGACGCCATTCTGATAACGGTGTTGCGCCAGGTTGTAATAATCCTGAGTGGCCTGCACCAGATCGCGTTGCGCCTGCAATTGCTGCTGATAAGTGCTGCGCGCCGCCAGGCCGTCGGCGACTTCCTGAAACGCGGTTTGAATCGATTTCTCGTATTCGGCGACCGCGACGTCTTTCTGCAATTTCGAATAATCCAGACTCGCGCGCAAGCTGCCGGCGTTGAAAATCGGCAGGTTGATTTGCGGCTGGAACGTCCACTCCCCGGAGCCGGCGCTGAACAGCCCGGACAGATCGCGGCTGGAGGTACCGGCGCTGGCGGTCAGGCTGACACTGGGGAAAAACGCCGCGCGCGCTGCACCGATATTGGCGTTGGCCGCTTTCAGCTTGTACTCGGCCTGGAGAATGTCCGGGCGCCGTTGCAGCAGATCCGACGGCAACCCGGCCGGCAATTGCTGAACCAGATCGCTGGCCAGTGGTTGCGCCGGCAGTTGCTCGGGGACTGGCGCGCCAACCAGCAGTGTCAGGCTGTTGAGATCCTGCGCCACCTGGCGTTTGTATCGCGCCAGATTGGCCCGCGAACTGTCGACGCTGGTTTGCGCCTGCGCCTGTTCCAGCGCCGAAGACTTGCCGGCCTCACGGTTGCGCGTGGTCAGGCGCAGGCTTTGCTCATCCGCGGCCAGGGTCTGGCGCGTCAGTTCGAGCAACTCCTGATCGGCGCGCCAGGTCAGGTAGGCATTGGCGACGTTGGCCACCAGACTCAGCTCGGCACTGCGCCGCGCCTGTTCGGTCGCCAGCCAGGTTTGCAGCGCCTGCTCGCTGAGGCTGCGCACTCGGCCGAAAAAATCCAGCTCATAGGCACTGACACCCAGATTCACCGCATAGGTCGAATTGATCATGGCTTTGCTGCGGGTCACGCTGGGCGGCATGCGCTGGCGTGACTCGCTGGCATTGGCCGACACCGCCGGCAGCAGATCGGCGCGCTGGATCCGGTACTGCGCCTGGAACGCCTCGACGTTCAGCGCCGCCACCCGCAGATCGCGATTGTTCACCAGCGCGCTTTCGATCAACTGTTGCAGCGCCGGGTCGTTGAACAGCGTGCGCCAGTCTTCAGTGCGCGCTGCGGCGGGTGTCGGTGCCGGGTAAACCGCGTCTTGCGGATACTGCGCAGCACTCGGTGAAGCAGGGCGCTGGTACTCGGGAATCAACGAACAACCGGCCAGCAGGACGGCGAGGGACAGCAGGGAAATGCGCAGCATCGAACGCTCTCATGCAGAAAAAACACGTGCCGGGGACTGACTCCCCGAACTACCTCGAACACCGTTTAACTCTGACTCCGCCGCTACGCCCCGGCCATCCAGCGCGCCAGACCATGCCGTCCGCTAACCCCCAGTTTGGCGGTCGCCCGTTTGAGGTAGGTCTCGACCGAACTGCTCTTGACCCGCAGTATCTCGGCCAGTTGCGGCACGGTACCGCCGGTCAACAGACCCAGGCAGACTTCTTTCTCCCGCGCCGACAGCACGATGCCGCCCAGCGCCAGACGTTCGTCAAACACCTGCTGCAACGGCGCCTGCTCCAGATCGGCCAAGGGCTGGCGTGGCTGTTTGGCGACGATCTGCCGACTGAGCTGCGCGTGCCGCTCGATCAGCGGCAGCAGGGTGTCGGACAGGCTTTTCAGAAACGACAGCTCCGGCAAGGAAAACACTCGTTGCGTATGCGGTCGGTAGAACGAGATGACACAGCGGCGATTAGAGGTGCGGGACACCAGATTGCACTGGTGCACGCTGTGCTGCGGATGTTGCGGCTGGAGCGACGCTTTGAGTTGAATCAGCAGGGAATCATTCATCTCGATCATCTTCTGCAACAACGGATGATCGTCCGGACTTTTCAACGGGTCCGGTGGCGGGAAGGTCTGCGGCAGTCCGGCGCTGCCCAGCGCCTTGATCTCGACCACGCTGGCCTGACGTTCGTCCAGCGTCCACTCACTGAGATCGACGCGATTGACCGGCACCAGAGTGTCGACCAACTGGAACATATTGCTGGCGAAATGATCGTCGCCGGTGCTGGCAATCAGTTCCCCCAGTTGCCAGTAGAAGTGCGGGTTTTCCATGTTGCGAATGCTGCCGGTCAGATTCATATCCTTGTCATCCCTGGTTCCGAGTCATCACCGAGTCGTCCGCTGTCTATGCAAAAGCCGCCCACGCAATCGTCTCTCCTTGAAACTGATCTGGGGCGGGATTTAAGCCTATGGATTTGTTCTGCGTCTGTAGGGGAAAACAGGGACACAAAGTGCCATCATTTCTGAAAGTTGGCGCCGGGCTTCTGACGCCATTTGCTACAGGTGTTGCGCATCGCGTGACTGTTTGGTCACGGCAAGACCTTGAAAATCGGGGCTTTTGCGTTTTTGTGAGATCACAACGCAGGTCGATGGCAGCGCTGGTGTGTGGCATTTTTCCTACAGGATTTTCAGTGTTTCCTCTCCGAACTTTTAGTGGGTTCCCACCCAATCAGGGGCTACAAGCGCTCACAGGCCAGCGCCCGGGGCGGGGTTGTCCGGGTTTTACGTGTCATGTCGGCATCGGGGCCGATGCTTGAATAGGCGCAAAATCACATGAGAAGGATCTTATGCCGCCTATTTCTGCCTCTGCGGTGGCCACGCCGTCCGCATCGCTCCAGACGTATCCGCTGACCGCTGCGCAGCTGGATATCTGGCTGGATCAGCTGAGTCGCGGGGATTCGCCGCTGTACAACATCGGCGGCTACCTGGATCTCAATGGCCCGCTGGATCCGGCGCGGATGCAGGCTGCGCTGGAAGCACTGGTAGCCCGGCATGACGCGCTGCGCACGATTCTGCTGCCGGGCGCTGGCGCCGATGGCCTGCCTTTGCAGCAGTTCGCCCGGTCAGTAGCGGTGCCGATGCCGATCAGCGATGTGTCGGCGCACAGCGACCCGGAATCGGCGGCGCGGGCATTGGTGCAAGCACGCATCGATCAACCCTTTGTGCTGGACGGCGGCTGCCTGTTGCGCTTTCTGTTGATCCGTCTGAATGACCAGCGACACTGGCTGTCCGTGCAGGCTCACCACTTGATCGTCGATGGCTGGGGCTTCGGCGAAATGTTCAAGTCGCTGGACGAGATCTACAACGCGCTGGCGCACGGTCAACCGGCACCGGTCGCGGCGCCTTCGTACATCGACTTCATCGAGGACAATGCGCGCTATCACGCGTCGCCGCGTTATGCGCAGGATCGCGCCTACTGGCTGGACAAGTACCGACAATTGCCCGAGCCGCTGTTGCAGCCACGGCATCAGCAGAGCCTGGGCGGCCAAACCGCGCAGACGCAGGTCTACGCGCAGCCGTTGCCGGCGCTGCTGCACGAGCGCATGCAGCAGGTGGCCCGAGCGTTCGGCGCCTCGGCGTTCCATGTGTTGCTGGCGGCGCTGCATGTCTACTTCAGCCGCACCGCACAACGTGACGAATGGGTGGTTGGATTGCCGATTCTCAACCGCTCCGGCGCGCGCTTCAAATCCACGCTTGGGCTGTTCGCCCAGGTCAGTGCGGTGCGCATGAGCTTCGGTCGCCACTGCACGTTCGCTGAACTGGTGAGTACGATCCGTGAGGAACTGCGCAAGGATTTCCGCCATCAGCGTTTCCCCGTGAGTGAGATGAACCGCGCCCTCGGCCTGCTGCGGGAGGAGCGCTCGCAGCTGTTCGAGGTCACGGTGTCCTACGAGCAGGGCACTCACGATTATCGCTACGGCGAGGCGTCGGGACGGATCATCAAGGCCTCGAACGTCGAAGAGGCCACACCGCTGGCGGTGCACTTGCTGAGCAATCTGGCCAATGATGACGCGCGGCTGTACCTGATCTACAGCGAGGCGTATTTCAGCGCCGACGAAGTCAAGGCATTGACCGAGCGCTGGTTGCTGATTCTGGAGCAGGGGCTGGAAGCGGTGAATCTGGCGGTGGCGGATTTCGACCTGAGCACACCCGAAGAAACCGCGCGGCTGCAACAGTGGAATGCCACGCGGGTGGACTACCCGGCGCCGACGACCATTCAGCAGCGTATCGAAGCGCAGGCGACGCTACGGCCGCACGCGCTGGCGGCGGTTGATCAGGGGCAAAGCCTGACCTATGCCGAACTCAATCAACGCGCCAACGCGCTGGCTCATCATCTGCTCGATCTCGGGGTGCGCCCGGATGACCGGGTGGCGATCGTTGCCCGGCGCGGGCTCGACACGCTGGTCGGACTGTTGGCGATCCTCAAGGCTGGCGCCGCGTATGTACCGCTGGATCCGGCGCATCCAGCCGAGCGCCTGAGCTACCTGCTGGAGGACAGCGCGCCCATCGCGGTGCTGACCCAGCGCGCGCTGCGCGGGCATTTGCCGGCGTTGTCGGTGCCGCTGATCGAGCTGGATCAGCCGAGTTGGTCGGCTGGCCGGGTCGACGCGCCGAAGGTGCCGGGGCTGACTCCGGCCAACCTCGCTTATGTGATTTACACCTCCGGTTCGACCGGCCTGCCCAAGGGGGTGATGGTCGAGCACCGCACCTTGTGCAATCTGGTCGATTGGCACACTGACGTTTTCGACCTGCGCGCCGGCAGCCATACCTCAAGCCTGGCCGGTTTCGGTTTCGATGCGATGGCCTGGGAAGTCTGGCCGGCGCTGTGCGTGGGCGCGACCCTGCACCTGGCGCCGGTCAGCGAGGACAGCGAAGACATCGATGCGCTGCTCGACTGGTGGCGTGCGCAGCCGCTGGACGTGAGCTTCTTACCGACGCCGATCGCCGAATACGCGTTCAGCCGCCAGCTCGATCACCCGACGTTGCGCACGCTGCTGATCGGTGGCGACCGCCTGCGCCAGTTCCCGCGTCAGCCATCGTTCGAAGTGATCAACAACTACGGCCCGACCGAAGCCACCGTGGTGGCGACCTCGGGGCGCATCGACGCCGGGCAGGCGCTGCACATCGGCAAACCGGTGAGCAACGCCACGGTGTATCTGCTCGACGAGCAGCAGCAACCGGTGCCGCTGGGCGTGACGGGCGAGTTGTACGTCGGCGGGGCCGGGGTGGCGCGCGGTTACCTGAACCGCGCAGAGCTGAGCGCGGAGCGTTTCCTGCGCGATCCGTTCAGTGCTCAACCGGGCGCGCGCCTGTACCGCACCGGCGACCTTGCACGCTGGCGCGCCGACGGCAATCTCGAGTACCTGGGGCGCAACGATGATCAGGTGAAAATCCGTGGCATCCGGATCGAACCGGGCGAGATCGAGAGCGCACTCGTCAGCCATTCGGCGGTGCGCGAAGCGGTGGTGCTGGTGCGCGACGGACAATTGCTGGCGTGGTTCACCGAGCAGGCGCCGCTGGACATTAATGAGCTGCACGCGCAGCTGAAAAGTCGCCTGAGCAGCGCCATGCTGCCGAGCGCCTACGTGCGTCTTACGGCGCTGCCGCTGACCGCCAACGGCAAGGTCGATCGCAAGGCACTGCCGGCGCCCGGGCCGGACGATCTGATTCGCCGCGAATACGAGGCGCCGCAGGGTGAGGTCGAAATCGCTCTGGCGCAGATCTGGGCCGAAGTCCTGCAAGTCGAGCGGGTCGGGCGTCACGATCACTTCTTCGAACTCGGCGGGCATTCGTTGCTGGCAGTGATTCTGATCGAGCGCATGCGTCAGCTCGATCTGAGCAGCGACGTGCGCGTGCTTTTCAGTCAACCGACCCTGGCGGCGCTGGCGGCTTCGGTCGGCAGCGGTCGAGAGATCGAAGTGCCGGCCAACCGCATCGCCGCCGATTGCACCCACATCACTCCGGCAATGCTGCCGCTGGTGCAACTGCAGCAGGCGGACATCGAGCGAATCGTCGCCACCGTGCCGGGCGGCGCGGCCAACGTGCAGGACATCTATCCGTTGGCACCGCTGCAGGAGGGCATTCTTTATCACCACATTACTGCTGAGCAGGGCGATCCGTACCTGCTGCAATCGCAACTGGCGTTCGACAGTCTTGAACGCGTCGAGGCTTTCGCTGCGGCACTGCGCGAGGTCATGGCGCGCCACGACATTTTGCGCACCGCGGTGCTCTGGGAAGGCCTGACCACCCCGGTGCAGGTGGTGTGGCGCGAGGCGATTCTGCCGGTACAGGAGATCGAACTGGATCCGGCCAACGGCCCGATCATCGAGCAGTTGCACGCGCGCTTCAACGCCCGGCGTTATCGCCTCGACGTCAGCCAGGCGCCGCTGATGCGCCTGGTGTATGCCCGTGATCCGGCGCTGGATCGGGTGGTGGGGATTCTGCTGTTCCATCACTTGGCGATGGATCACATCGCCCTCGAAGTGATGCGCGGCGAGATGCAGGCCAGCCTGTCGGGGCAGGTCGTGGCGCTGGCGCCGCCGGTGCCGTATCGCAATTACGTGGCGCAGACGCGGCTGGGTGTCAGCGAGCAGGAACACGAGGCGTTTTTCCGCGCGCAACTGGCGGACATCGACGAGCCGACCCTGCCATTCGGCTTGCAGGAAGTGCAGGGCGACGGGCGCGGCATCGACGAAGCGCAGCAGGCGCTGCCGACTGACGTTTATCAGCGCTTGCGCACCCAGGCGCGACAGGCCGGGGTCAGTGTGGCGAGCCTGATTCATCTGGCGTGGGCGCGGGTGCTGGCAGCGACGTCCGGCCAGCAACGTGTGGTGTTCGGCACCGTGCTGATGGGGCGCATGCAAGGCGGCGAGGGCGCCGACCGGGCCTTGGGCGTGTTCATCAACAGCTTGCCGCTGCGCATCGACGTCGATGCCGGGGTGCTCGACGCGGTGCGCGCCACCCATGCGCGGCTGACCGCGCTGCTCGGGCATGAGCACGCGTCGCTGGCACTGGCTCAGCGCTGCAGCGGCGTCGCCTCGCCGTCACCGTTGTTCAGCGCGCTGCTCAATTATCGGCACAGTGACGAGTCCGAACTGCTGGAGCCATCCAGTCAGGCTTGGCAAGGCATCGAAACCCTGGCCAACGAGGAGCGCACCAATTACCCGCTGACCATGAGCGTGGACGATTTCGGCAACGGCTTGCGCCTCACCGGCAGGGCCGTGGCGCAGATCGGCGCGCAGCGGATTTGCGGCTACATGCAAGCCGCGTTGCACGGTTTGCTGCAGGCGTTGGAGCAGACCCCGCAACAGCCGTTGAACCGCTTGCCGATCCTGCAGCCCGAGGAGTTGCAACGTTTGCTGATCACGTTCAACGCCACCGAGGTCGATTGTCCGCTGGACCAGCCACTGCACGCGTTGTTCGAAGCACAGGTGCGGCGTAAACCGGAGGCCATCGCGCTGCAATCCGCGCAGGGAACCCTGACTTACCTTGAGCTCAATCAGCGCGCCAACCGTCTGGCCCATCACCTGCGTGAACTCGGCGTGCAACCGGACTCGCGCGTAGCGATCTGCGTCGAACGCGGGCTGGATCTGATCGTTGGTTTGCTCGGCATACTCAAGGCCGGTGGTGCTTATGTGCCGCTGGACCCGGACTATCCGCTGGAGCGCCTGAACTACATGTTGCAGGACAGCGCGCCGGTCGCACTGTTGGTGCATGGCGCCACGCGGCAATTGCTCGGCGAGCCGGGTGTGCCGCTGATCAATCTGGATCACGGCAGTTGGGAGCAGCAGACGTCAGGCAATCCGCAGGTACCGGGCCTGAATGCTTCGAACCTCGCTTACATGATCTACACCTCGGGTTCTACGGGGTTGCCGAAAGGCGTGATGATCGAGCATCGCAGTGCCTGCAACATGGTGCACTGGGGTTCGCAGCTCAGTCCGCCGACCGAACACGGTGCGTTGCTGCAAAAGGCACCGTTCAGCTTCGACAGTTCGGTGTGGGAGATCTTCTGGCCGCTGTGCTCCGGGATGCGATTGGTATTGGCGCGGCCGGACGGCAACCGCGATTCGGCCTATGTGGTGCAGACCATCCGCGAGCAGCAGGTCACCGTAGTCAAATTCGTTCCGGCGCTGTTGCAGCAGTTCATTGAGCAGGACGGTGTCGAGCAATGCACCAGCCTGACCGATGTGCTCAACGGTGGCGGCGAACTCAGCGCGGCGCTGGCTCGCCAAGTGCGCGATCGCCTGCCGTGGGTGCGCTTGCACAACGTTTACGGCCCGACTGAAACCACGGTGGACAGCACGGGCTGGACGCTGGAACCGGACATGCCGGTGCCGGACAACGTGGTGCCGATCGGCACAGCACTGAGCAACACTCGGTTGTACGTGCTTGATGCGTACGGTCAACCGGTGCCACAAGGTGTCAGCGGTGAGTTGCACATTGGCGGCCTCGGCGTGGCGCGTGGTTATCACGGTTTGCCGGAAATGCAGGCCGAGCGTTTCATCGACAGCCCGTTTGTGCCGGGGGATCGCCTGTACCGTACGGGGGATCTGGCGCGCTACAACAATCATGGGGAACTGGAATTCCTCGGCCGCAATGACTTCCAGATCAAGCTGCGGGGCTTGCGTCTGGAGCCGGGAGAAATCGAGGCACGGTTGATCGAACATCCGGCGATTCGCCAAGCGGTGGTGATGGTGCGTGATGAGCGTCTGGTGGCCTGGTACACCGTTCGCTCGGGTGTAGAAGCACCCAGTCTGGAGGCCTTGCGCGCGCATGTGCTGGAGCGTTTGCCGGAGTACATGGTGCCGGGCGCGTTCGTATTGCTCGATGCTTTGCCGCTGACACCGAACGACAAGATCGACCGCAAGGCCCTGCCGGAACCGGGGGCAGATGCGGTGATCAACCGCCCATACGTGGCGCCCGAGGGTGAAGTCGAAACCACGCTGGCGCGGATCTGGAGCGAGGTGCTTGGCGTCGAACAGGTCGGTCGGCACGACAACTTCTTCGAACTCGGCGGGCATTCGTTGCTGGCGGTGAGTCTGGTGGCGCGCATGCGTCAGAGCGGTTTGCACACCGACGCCCGAGCGCTGTTCAGCCAGCCGACGCTGGCGGCGCTGGCGCTCAGCACCACACCTGAGGCGCAGCACGTGTTCATCCCGCAAACCACCATCCCGAGCCTCAACCGCAAACGCCGGCTCTGACGCCGCCCCTGTAGGAGCTGCCGCAGGCTGCGATCTTTTGATCTTGCTGTTAAAACCAAATCAAAAGATCGCAGCCTGCGGCAGCTCCTACAGGGGGGTTGCGGTGCAGTAGCCGGCAGCTTGTCCCCGCTTCCCATGTCAGCCCCCCAGGCCCCGATGTTTTAGTTTTTCCAGGCTGCGCACAGCAGGCATGGACTCGCGGCTGCGCGCTCCTTTTTCTCGTATTTACAGCAGGTTATCCCATGCATTTCAGCGAACTGATGGCTGTTCTTTCCACCCATGCGATCCGCCTTCAACAGGAAGATGAAGACCTGGTCATTCTGGGCAGCGACGACGCGCTGGACGATGCGTTGTGGGACAGCCTCAGCCAACACAAGACGCAGCTGCTGGAACTGGTCGCGCAAAACGGTGGCGACTGGCTGAGTCCGGCGTTTCGCATCACCCCGGACATGCTGCCGCTGGTGATTCTGGATCAGCCGACCATCGATCGCCTGGTCGCCAAAGTACCCGGCGGCGCCGCCAACCTGCAGGACATTTACCCGCTGGCGCCGCTGCAGGAAGGCATGCTTTATCTGCACCTGTCAGCGCCCGCCGGTGACCCCTACGTGTCGCAAGCGCGATTCGCCTTCGACAGCCGCGAACGTCTGGAGGCTTTCGCCGAGGCGCTGCAATGGATGATCGAACGCCACGACATTCTGCGCACCTCGTTCGTCTGGGAACGCCTGGACGAACCGCTGCAAGTGGTGCAGCGGCAGGCTCGTCTGTACTGCGAAGAAATCGCCCTCGACCCGGGCTCGGATGTCCTGACGCAACTGCTGGAGCGCCACGACCCACGGTTCTTCCGCCTCGACATCCAGCAGGCGCCGCTGCTGCGCCTGGTGTACGCCATGGATCCGGCCAACGGGCGCGTGGTTGCGCTGTTGCTGTTCCACCACCTGATCATGGACCACGTCGCCCTCGACGTGGTGCGCCGCGAAACCCGTGCGCACCTGCTCGGCCAGACCGCGCAGGTCGGGCCGCCGGTGCCGTACCGTGATCACCTGGCCAAGGCGCGCATGGGCCTGGACGAGCAGGTTCACGAAGCGTTTTTCCGCGAGATGCTCGCCGACATCGACGAGCCGACCTTGCCGTGTGGTCTGCAGGATGTGCAGGGCGACGGCCAGGACATCGAAGAAGCCGTGCTGATGCTCGACACCGATTTCAGCCGGCAACTGCGCGGCCAGGCACGTCAGCTCGGCGTCAGTGTGGCGAGCCTGATGCACCTGGCGCTGGCGCGGGTGCTCGGCCAGTTGTCGGGCCGCACCGCCGTGGTGTTCGGCACCGTGTTGCTGGGGCGGATGGAGGCGGGCGAGGGCGGCGAACAGGCGCTGGGGATGTTCATCAACACATTGCCGCTGCGCGTGGATGTCGGGCAGGACGGCGTGCGTGCCGGGGTGCTGGCCACCCATCGACGCCTGACCGCGTTGCTCGGCCATGAGCAGACCTCGCTGGCACTGGCCCAGCGTTGCAGCGCGGTGGCGGTGCCGACGCCGTTGTTCAGCGCGATCCTCAACTATCGCCACAGCAGCAGTGAAGAGATCGCCGAGGTCAGCGAACTGGCCCCCGGCGTGCAAGTGCTGGGCGCCCGCGAGCGCACGAACTACCCGCTGACGATCAACATCGACGACCTCGGCGAAGACTTGCGCATCACCGCGCTGGCGGATGCGGCGCTGGGTGCCGAACGCATCGCCGCTTACCTGCACACCGCGTTGCACAGCCTGCTGCAGGCCTTGCAATCGACCCCGGATGCACCGCTGCAACGCCTGAATATCCTGCCGGCGGCCGAGCGCGAATACCTGCTGCACGGGGTCAACTCGCCGTTGCCGCAGTTCCCGGAAACCCCGCTGATTCACCAGCAGTTCGAAGCCCACGCGGCGGCGCGTCCAGAGGCCACAGCGCTGCTGTTCGAGGAGCAGACGCTGAGCTACGGCGAGCTCAACCGCCGCGCCAACCAGCTTGCCCACCACCTGCTGGCGCGGGGGATTCGTCCGGATCAGCGCGTGGCGATCTGCGTTGAGCGCGGCCCGCAAATGCTCATCGGCCTGCTCGGTATCCTCAAGGCGGGCACCGGTTACGTGCCGATCGACCCGGCCTATCCACTGGAGCGCATCGCCTACACCTTGCAGGACAGCGCCCCGGTGGCGCTGCTGACCCAGGCCGATACGCTGGATCGGGTTGGCGCGCTCAATGTGCCGATCATCGATCTGGACAGCCTGCAGTTGCAGGCTGAACTCAGCAGCAATCCGCAGATTCCCGAGCTGACCCCAAATCACCTCGCCTACGTGATCTACACCTCCGGTTCCACCGGGCTGCCCAAGGGCGTGATGGTCGAACACCGCAACGTGGTGCGCCTGTTTTCGGCGACCCACGACTGGTTCAACTTCAACCCGCAGGACGTGTGGGCGCTGTTCCATTCCTTCGCTTTCGACTTCTCGGTGTGGGAAATCTGGGGCGCGCTGGCGTTTGGCGGCCAGTTGTTGCTGGTGCCGCAGGCCGTGAGCCGCTCGCCGGACGACTGCTACGCGCTGCTGTGCCGCACTGGCGTCACCGTGCTCAATCAGACCCCGAGCGCCTTCCGCCAGTTGATCGCCGCGCAGGGCCGCAGTCCGTTGCAGCACTCGTTGCGCGAAGTGATCTTCGGCGGCGAAGCACTGGAACCGGGCCTGCTCAAACCGTGGTACGCGCGGGTCGGCAATGCCGGTACACGGTTGGTGAACATGTACGGCATCACCGAAACCACGGTGCACGTGACCTATCGGCCACTGCAGGCAGCGGACTCGCTACTGGTCGGGCGCAGCCCGATCGGTGTGGGCATTCCCGACCTGCAACTGTACGTGCTCGACGCGCAGCGCGAGCCGGTGCCGGCCGGCGTGATCGGCGAGTTGTACGTCGGCGGCGCCGGGGTTGCCCGGGGTTATCTCAATCGTGACGCGCTGACTGCTGAACGCTTTATCGCCGACCCGTTCAGCGGCCGTGCCGAGGCGCGACTGTACAAGACCGGTGACCTGGCGCGCTGGTCAGCGGATGGCAGCCTCGAATACCTCGGGCGCAACGACGATCAAGTGAAGATCCGTGGTTTCCGCATCGAACTCGGTGAAATCGAAGCTCGCCTCGCCGCCTGCCCCGGGGTGCGCGAAGCGCTGGTGATCGCCCGCGAAGACAGCCCCGGTGACAAGCGTCTGGTGGCCTACTGGCTAGCCGCCGCAGGCACTGAACCGAGCGCCGCGCAATTGCGCGACGCGTTGCTGCAATCGCTGGCCGACTACATGGTGCCGAGCGCCTTTGTGCGCCTCGACGCCATACCGCTGACCACCAACGGCAAGCTTGATCGCAAAGCCTTGCCGCAACCGGACAGCGATGCGTTTGCCCGGCGCGGCTTCGAAGCTCCGCTGGGGCCGGTGGAAACCCTGATCGCCGGAATCTGGCAGAGCCTGCTCGGTGTCGAGCAAGTCGGGCGGCATGACAATTTCTTCGAACTCGGCGGCCATTCGCTGTTGGCGGTGAAACTGATCGAACGCATGCGCCAGCACGACTTGCAGTGCGACGTGCGCGTGCTGTTCGGCCAGCCGAGCGTCGCGGCACTGGCGGCGACCCTGAGCCACAGTCACGCCCTGCGGGTGCCGGACAATCTGATTACTGCCGATTGCACGCGGATCACCCCGGACATGCTGCCGCTGGCCACGCTGGATCAGGCCGCCATCGACCGCGTGGTCGCCAGTGTGCCCGGCGGCGTCGGCAATGTGCAGGACATTTACGGCCTGGCACCGTTGCAGGCGGGGATTCTCTACCACCATCTGGCGACCAGCGCCGGTGACCCGTACGTGTTGCAGGCGCAATTTGCCTTCGCCGGACTGGCGCAGATCAAGGCCTTCGTCCGTGCGTTGAACGCAGTGATCGAACGCCACGACATTCTGCGCACCAGTGTGGTCTGGGAAGGGCTTGAAGAACCGGTGCAAGTGGTCTGGCGCGAGGCGCCGCTGGCGCTGGAACGGGTCGATGCCGACCTGCTGGTCGGCGATGTGCTGGAGCAGATGCAAGCACGGTTCGATCCGCGGCACTATCGCCTCGACCTGCGCCGCGCACCGCTGATGCGTCTGGCCTACACCGAAGATCGTGAACAGCAACGCTGGGTCGGCATCCTGTTGCTGCACCACATCGTGCTCGACCACACCGCACTGGAAGTGTTGCTCGCGGAAATGAACGACAGCCTGTACCCGAGCGGCGTCGATCTGCCGCCGCCGGCGCAGTACCGCAACTACGTGGCGCAGTCGCAACAGCAGGCCAATGCCGAGGCGCATGAAGCGTTCTTCCGCGACATGCTCGGCGATATCGACGAGCCGACCGTGGCCTTCGGTGTGCAGGATGTGCATGGCGATGGCAGCAGCATCGTCGACAGCGAGCAGGCGCTGGACGCCGGCGTGGCCGAGCGCTTGCGCGAGCAGGCGCGCCGCCTCGGCATCAGCGCGGCCAGCCTGGTGCACCAGGCCTGGGGCCAGGTGCTGGCGCAGGTTTCGGGGCGCGAAGAGGTGGTGTTCGGCACCGTGCTGCTCGGGCGCATGCAGGGTGGCGAGGGCGCCGATCGCGCACTCGGCATGTTCATCAACACCTTGCCGTTGCGGGTCAGTGTTGGCGCGACCGACGTGCAGCAAGGCGTGCGCGCTACCCATGAACGTCTGGCGCAACTGCTCGCGCATGAGCAGGCCTCGCTGTCGCTGGCCCAGCGTTGCAGCGGTGTGGCCGCGTCGCTGCCGCTGTTCAGCAGCTTGCTCAACTATCGCCACAGCGCGGCCGAACCGGCAGGCGTGACTTGGGACGGGATCGAGATTCTCAGCTCGCGCGAGCGCAGCAACTATCCGCTGGTGGTCAGCGTCGATGACCTCGGCACCGGTTTCCGCCTGAGCGTGCAGGCGGTGCCGCAGGTGGATGGTGCGCGGGTCTGCGATTACCTGCAAACCGCGCTGCACAACTTGCTGACCGCTCTGGAGCACTCGCCAGCAACGTCGCTGCGGCAGATATCGGTGCTGTCGCCGAGTGAACGGCAGCGGGTCCTGGTCGGCTTTAATATCACCGGTCGCGATTACCCGCCGGCGCAAACCGTGCAGCGTTTGTTCGAGGCCCAGGCGGCCGCGCACCCCGAGGCATTGGCGGCGGTGCAAGGTACACGGCAGTTGAGCTATGGCGAACTCAATCAGCGGGCCAATCGACTGGCGCATCACCTGATTGGCCTAGGCGTGCAGCCCGATGACCGGGTCGCCCTGTGCGCCCGGCGCAGCCCGGACATGCTGGTCGCGCTGCTGGCGATCCTCAAGGCCGGCGCCGGTTATGTGCCGGTCGATCCGGCGTATCCGCCGGAACGCATCGCCTATCTGTTGCAGGACTGCGCCCCGGTGGCGGTGGTGGCGCAGGCATCGACTCGCGATCTGCTCGGTGGCGTGCCGGTCATCGATCTGGACAACGACCTCTGGCAGCACCTGTCGGATGCCAATCCGCAGGTGCCGGCATTAACCCCGAACCATCTGGCTTACGTGATCTACACCTCCGGCTCCACCGGCCAACCGAAAGGGGTGATGGTCGAGCATGCGACCCTGGAAAACCTTGTGTACTGGCACGCCGAAGCTTTCGACTTGCAGGCCGGCAGCCAGACCGCGAGCGTCGCCGGCTTCGGGTTCGATGCCATGGCCTGGGAAGTCTGGCCGGCACTGTGTGTCGGCGCGACGTTGCATCTGCCGCCGCCGTCGATCCGCAACGAGCACCTCGACGAGTTGCTCGACTGGTGGTGCGCGCAGCCGTTGCAGGTCAGCTTCTTGCCGACGCCCGTGGCCGAATACGCGTTCAGCCGGCAATTGCAGCACCCGACCTTGCGCACGCTGCTGATCGGCGGCGACCGACTGCGTCAGTTCAGTCGTGCGCAAACCTTCGACGTGATCAACAACTATGGCCCGACCGAAGCCACGGTGGTCGCCACCTCGGGGCCGGTCTCGCTGAATCAGCCGCTGCACATCGGCCGTCCGATCGCCAACGCCAAAATCTATGTGCTGGACGCCGAGCAGCGCCCGGTGCCGGTGGGTGTGGCGGGCGAGTTGTATGTTGGCGGGGCCGGCGTGGCGCGCGGTTATCTGAATCGCCCCGAGCTGAGCGCTGCGCAGTTCCTCTTCGACCCATTCAGCGATGAGCCGCAGGCGCGCATGTACCGCACCGGCGATCAGGCGCGTTGGCTGGCCGACGGCAACATCGAGTACCTGGGGCGCAACGATGATCAGGTCAAACTGCGTGGCGTGCGTGTCGAACTCGGTGAAATCGAAGCCGCGCTCGGCAGTCACGTTGCACTGCAGGAAGTGGTGGTGCTGGTTCGCGATGGGCGGCTGATTGCGTGGTTCACCGAGCGCACGGCGGTCGATATTCAACAGTTGCATACGCATTTACAAGCACGCTTGCCGGATGCGCTGTTGCCGTCGGCGTACGTACGGCTGGACGCGTTGCCGTTGACCGCCAACGGCAAGATCGACCGCAAGGCCTTGCCGGAACCGGAGCAGGGCGCGTGGCTCAGCCGCGAATATGAAGCGCCACAAGGTGCGGTGGAAACCGCGCTGGCGCAGATCTGGATCGACGTGCTGAAAGTCGAGCGGGTCGGGCGTCACGACAACTTCTTCGAATTGGGCGGGCATTCGCTGTTGGCGGTGAGCCTGATCGAACGCATGCGCCAGATTGACCTCGCGGCCGACGTGCGCGTGCTGTTCAATCAGCCGACTCTGGCCGCACTGGCCGCCGCTGTGGGCAGCGGTCGCGAAATCGAGGTGCCAGCCAACCGCATTCCGCCGGGTTGCACGCACATCACCCCGGACCTGCTCAGCCTGACCGAACTCGATCAAGCGAGCATCGAGCGCATCGTCGCCACGGTGCCGGGTGGGGCCGCCAACGTGCAGGATATCTATCCGCTGGCACCGTTGCAGGAAGGCATTCTTTACCACCACCTGAGCGCCGAACAGGGCGATCCGTACCTGCTGCAATCGCGGCTGATCTTCGACAGCGTCGAGCGCTTGCGCACCTTCAGCCAAGCCTTGCGGCAGGTCATCGCGCGCCACGACATTCTGCGCACCAGTGTGGTCTGGGAAGGGCTGGCGAGTCCGCAGCAAGTGGTCTGGCGTCAGGCGCCGCTGGTGGTGCAAGCGGTGCCGCTGGATCCGGCGCAGGGCGACGTCCTCGAACAGTTGCACGCGCGGTTCGATGCCCGGCACAACCGCCTCGACCTGAGCCAGGCGCCGCTGATGCGCATCGTCTACGCCGAAGACCCGGCGCAGCAACGGGTGGTGGCGATCATCCTGTTCCAGCACTTGATTCTCGACCACACCGCCATGGAGGTGGTCGGCCAGGAAATGCGTGCTTTCATGTTCGATCAGGCCGACAGCCTCGGCACGCCGATGCCGTACCGCAACTACGTGGCGCAGGCGCGTCTGGGCGCCAGCGAGCAGGAGCACGAAACGTTCTTCCGCGACATGCTCGGCGATATCGATGAACCGACCCTGCCGTTCGGTCTGCACGACGTGCAAGGCGATGGCGGCGACATCGAGGAGGCGCAGCAGGCCGTCGATGCCGGGTTGACCCTGCGTCTGCGTGAACAGGCACGGCAGTTGGGTGTCAGCCCGGCGAGCCTGATGCACCTGGCCTGGGCGCAGGTGCTGGGCGTGCTTGCCAATCGCCGCGACGTGGTCTTCGGCACAGTGCTATTGGGTCGTTTGCAGGGCGGTGAAGGCGCGGATCGCACCCTCGGCGTGTTCATCAACACCTTGCCGCTGCGGGTGGATGTCAGCGAAGGCGTGCGCTCTGCGGTCAAGACCACCCACGCCCGGCTGACCGCGCTGCTGGCCCATGAACATGCGCCACTGGCGCTGGCCCAGCGTTGCAGCGCGGTGTCCGGCGCGCCGCTGTTCAGCGCCTTGCTCAACTACCGGCATACCGTTGCCGAAGCGCAGCCGCGTGACGGTCAGGGCATCTGGGAAGGCGTGCAATTGCTCGGTGGCGAGGAGCGCAGCAACTATCCGCTGACCCTCAGCGTCGACGATCTCGGCGAAGACTTTTCCCTGTCCGTGCTGGCGTTGGCGCAGATCGGCGCGCAACGGATCTGCGGCTACATGCACACCGCGCTGGAGCATCTGGTGCACGCGCTGGAACAGGCGCCGCAACGTCCGCTCAACCGCTTGCCGATTCTTTCGGTCGAGGAATACGAACGCTTGCTGATCGGTTTCAACCCGACGGCGGCGGCATACCCGCGTGGGGCGACGATTCAGAAGCTGGTACAAGTGCAGGCCGAGCAGCAGCCACAGGCACTGGCGGTGGTGCAGGGCACGCAGCAACTGACCTACGCGCAGCTCAATCAGCAGGCCAATCGCCTGGCCCAGCACTTGCTCGGCCTCGGCGTGCAACCGGACGACCGGATTGCCGTGTGCCTGCAACGCAGCCCGCAGATGCTGGTGGCGCTGGTGGCAATTCTCAAGGCCGGCGCCGGTTACGTGCCAATCGACCCGGCGTACCCGGCCGAACGCATCGCGTATTTGTTGCAGGACAGCGATCCGGTGGCGGTGCTGGCGCAGGGATCGACCCGCGAGCTGCTGGGCCTGGTGCCGGTGATCGATCTGGACAATGACACCTGGCAGCATCCGCCGGACAGCAATCCGCAACTGCCAGCACTGACCCCGGCGCATCTGGCCTACGTGATCTACACCTCGGGTTCGACCGGTCAGCCGAAAGGCGTGATGGTCGAACACGCAACCCTGGAAAACCTTGTGCACTGGCACTGCGAGGCGTTCGACCTGCGCGCCGGCAGCCACACCGCCAGCGTCGCCGGTTGCGGTTTCGACGCGATGGCCTGGGAGGTCTGGCCGGCGCTGTGTGTCGGCGCGACCCTGCACCTGCCGCCGCCGTCGATCAGCAACGAACACCTCGATGAACTGCTCGACTGGTGGCGCGCGCAACCGTTGCAGGTAAGTTTCCTGCCGACGCCGATTGCCGAATACGCCTTCAGTCGTGAGTTGGGGCATCCGACCTTGCGCACGCTGTTGATCGGTGGCGACAAGTTGCGCCAGTTCTCGCGTGAGCAGACCTTTGCCGTGATCAACAACTACGGCCCGACCGAGGCCACGGTGGTCGCGACCTCCGGGCAAATCAATACCGGGCAGTTGCTGCACATCGGCCGGCCGATGAGCAACGCCAGAATCTACCTGCTCGATGAACAGCAACGTCCGGTGCCGGTTGGCGTGGCGGGCGAGCTGTACGTCGGTGGCGCGGGCGTGGCCCGTGGTTATCTGAACCGTCCCGAACTGACCGCCGAACGCTTCCTCGAAGACCCGTTCAGTGACGAACCGCAGGCGCGCATGTACCGCACTGGCGATCTCGCGCGCTGGCTGGCCGACGGCAATATCGAGTACCTGGGGCGTAACGACGATCAGGTCAAACTGCGCGGCGTGCGGGTGGAACTGGGTGAAATCGAAGCCGCGCTGTCCAGCCATCCGGCGGTGCAGGACGCGGTGGTGCTGGTGCGCGAGGCGCGGTTGATCGCCTGGTTCACTGCTCGCACAACGGTCGATATCGAGGATCTGCGCGCACATCTGCAGGCGCGTCTGCCACAGGCACTGGTGCCGGCAGCTTACGTGCGGCTTGAGGCGCTGCCACTGACTGCCAACGGCAAACTCGACCGCAAGGGCTTGCCCGAACCGGATCAGGACGCCTGGCTCAGTCGCGAATACGCAGCGCCGCAAGGGCCGGTGGAAACCGCGCTGGCGCAGGTCTGGGCCGAGGTGCTGCAAGTCGAACAGGTCGGGCGGCACGACAACTTCTTTGAACTGGGCGGGCACTCGCTGCTGGCGGTGACTCTGATCGAGCGCATGCGTCAGCTCGGCCTGAGCACCGACGTGCGCGTGCTGTTCAGCCAGCCGACCCTTGCCGCGCTGGCGGCCGCCGTCGGCAGCGGTCGCGAAGTCGCGGTGCCGGACAACCTGATTCCGTTTGGTTGCACGCATATCACTCCAGACATGCTGACCCTGCTGAAACTGGATCAGCAGAGCATCGAGCGTATCGTTGCCACGGTGCCTGGCGGTGCCGCCAATGTGCAGGATATTTATCCGCTGGCGCCGTTGCAGGAAGGCATTCTTTACCACCACTTGAGCGCCGCGCAGGGCGATCCATACCTGCTGCAATCACGCCTGGCATTCGACAGCCTTGAACGCTTGCAGGCCTTTGCCGCCGCGCTGCGTCAGGTCATGACCCGGCACGACATTCTGCGCAGCGGTGTGGTCTGGGAAGGGCTGGCGACGCCGGTGCAAGTGGTCTGGCGTGAAGCCGAGCTGCCGCTGCAGGAGGTTGCATTCGATCCGGCGGGCGGCGACGTACTCGCGCAATTGTTTGAGCGTTTCGACGCGCGGCATTACCGCATCGACCTCAGTCAGGCGCCGTTGATTCGTCTGGTGTATGCGCAAGATCCGGCCAACGACCGGGTGGTCGCCATGCTGCTGTTCCATCACATCGCCATGGATCACACGGCGCTGGAAGTGGTGCAGCAGGAACTGCAGGCGCTGCTCTTCGGTCACGGCGAAGCGCTGATACCCGCCGTGCCGTATCGCAATTACGTGGCGCAGACCCGGCTGGGTGTCAGCGAGCAGGAGCATGAAGCATTCTTCCGCGCGATGCTCGGCGAGATCGACGAGCCAACGCTGCCGTTCGGTCTGCTGGACGTGCACGGTGACGGCCATGACATCGAAGAAGTCCGTCAGCGCCTGCCCGAAGCCTTGGCGCGGCGCTTGCGCAATCAGGCGCGGCAGCTGGGCGTGAGCGTCGCGAGCCTGTTCCATCTGGCGTTTGCTCAGGTATTGGCGGCGACTTCCGGACATGAGCGCGTGGTGTTCGGCACCGTGCTGCTGGGGCGGATGCAGGGCGGTACCGGCGCTGATCGCGGTCTGGGAATGTTCATCAACACGCTGCCGCTGCGGGTAGATTTGGGTGATGTTTCGGTGCGTGCCGGGGTGCGCGCCACCCATGCGCAACTGACCGCATTGCTCGGCCATGAGCATGCGTCACTGGCACTGGCCCAGCGTTGCAGCGGGGTGGCCGCGCCGTCGCCGCTGTTCAGCGCCATGCTCAACTACCGGCACAGCGTCAGCGAGGAACAGTTGCAAGCCAATCGCCTGGCCTGGCAAGGCATCGAAAACCTGTCCAGCGAGGAGCGCACCAACTATCCGCTGAGCTTCAACGTCGACGACCTGGGTCAGGGCTTTGACCTCACGGCCATGACCCCTTCACAGATCGGCGCGGCGCGGGTGTGTGGCTACATGCAGCAGGCGTTGGCGGGACTGGTCGAGGCGCTGGAGCAGGCACCGCAGCAGGCGTTGAATCGCCTGCCGGTGCTGGCGGATGCCGAGCGCCAGCAGTTGCTGTTCGGCCTGAACGCCACGGAGATCGACTACAACCTTGAGCAGACCATTCACGACTTGTTCGAGGCGCAAGTGACGCGCTCGCCGCAGGCGCCCGCCGTGGTCGCGGGTGAGCAGCAACTGAGCTACGCCGAACTCAACGCCCGAGCCAATCAACTGGCGCGGCACCTGCGCGAATTGGGCGTAGGGCCGGACTCACGGGTGGCGATCTGCGTCGAGCGTGGTCTGCACATGGTGGTCGGGCTGCTGGCGATCCTCAAGGCCGGCGGCGGTTATGTGCCGCTGGATCCGGCGTATCCGCTGGAGCGTCTGGCTTACATGCTCGAGGACAGCGCGCCGCTGGCGGTGCTGGTGCAGGGTTCGACGCGTTCGTTGCTCGGCGAAATCGCCGTGCCGGTGATCAATCTGGATCAGCCGCACTGGCAAGCGCTGCCGACGGAAAATCTTGCGATAGCCGAACTAACCCCGCAGCACACTGCGTACGTGATCTACACCTCCGGCTCCACTGGCCAACCGAAAGGCGTGATCAACGAACATCGCGGGGTGGTCAACCGCTTGCTGTGGATGCAGGACGCTTATCAACTCACCGCCAGCGACACGGTGTTGCAGAAAACCCCGTTCAGCTTCGACGTCTCGGTATGGGAGTTCTTCTGGCCGTTGATGACCGGCGCCCGATTGGTCATGGCCCGGCCCGAGGGGCACAAGGATCCGCTGTATCTCAGCGACATCATCGAACGCGAACACATCACCACGCTGCACTTTGTCCCGTCGATGCTCGATGTTTTCCTTGCTCACGCCGACACCGCACGTTGCAGCAGTCTGCGGCAAGTCATGTGCAGCGGCGAAGCGCTGCCGGGCAGCGTGGTGCGACGCTTCAAGCAGCAACTGCCGGCCAGCCAATTGCACAACCTCTATGGCCCGACCGAAGCCGCAGTGGACGTAACGGCGTGGAATTGCGCCGGGCCGCTGGAGCAAACGCCGGACAACACGCCGATCGGCAAACCGATTGCCAACACCCGCATGTACATCCTCGATGCTCAGCAGCAACCGGTGCCGCATGGCGTGGTTGGCGAGTTGTACATCGGTGGCGTGCAGGTGGCGCGCGGTTATCTGAATCGCCCGGAACTGAACGCCGAACGCTTCCTCACCGATCCGTTCCAGTCCAATGGGCGGATGTACCGCACCGGCGACGTCGCCCGCTATCTGCCGGACGGCAATATCGAATACCTGGGCCGTAACGATGATCAGGTGAAGATCCGTGGTCTGCGCATCGAACTCGGTGAAATCCAGGCACGCCTGACCCAGATCGATGGCGTGCAGGAAGCCGCCGTGCTGGCCCGCGAAGATGCATCCGGCGACAAGCGTCTGGTGGCGTACTACACCGGGGCACGCCTGGAAATCGACGTGCTGCGCAGCCATCTGCTGGAAAACCTGCCGGACTACATGGTGCCCGCGCTGTTCGTGCATCTCGATGCATTGCCGCTCAGCCCCAACGGCAAACTCGACCGCAAGGAGCTGCCGGCGCCGGATCAGGCGGCATTGCCGGTGCGCGAATACGAAGCCCCGGTGGGCGACGTCGAAATCACCCTCGCACGGCTCTGGGCCGAGTTGCTCAACGTCGAGCGGGTAGGGCGCCACGATCATTTCTTTGAACTGGGTGGTCACTCGCTGCTGGCGGTCAGTCTGATCGGCCGGCTGCGTCAGGAAGGCATGGAAGCCGATGTCAGGTCGCTGTTCGAACATCCGACCCTGGCCGGCTACGCCGCAATTACCGAACGAATGGAGATCGTCCTGTGAACGTGATCGAACTGTTGGCCACATTGAAGGCTAAAGATATTCAGCTGGCGGTCGCGGACGACCAATTGCGGGTCAACGGCAACAAACAGGCGTTGAACGACCCGGCGTTGCTGGCGCTGTTGCGCGAGCACAAACCGGCCCTGATCGAACTGATCAAGGCCGGGCAGTACTCGGCCAGCAAGCATGGCCAGGTCGAAGTGCCGGCCAATGGCATCGTCTCGGGCACCACGCGCATCACCCCGGCGATGCTGATGCTGGTCGAACTCGACCAGGCGACCATCGACCACCTCGTCGCACAAGTCCCCGGCGGCGCGGCCAACGTGCAGGACATCTACCCGCTGGCGCCGCTGCAGGAAGGCATCCTGTATCACCACGTGAGTGGCGGTGACGGCGATCCGTATGTCATGCAATCGCATTTCGCCTTTGCCAGCCGCGAGCGTTTTCAAGCGTTCGCTCATGCGCTGCAAGCGGTGATCGATCGCCATGACATTCTGCGCACCGCTGTGCATTGGGCAGGGCTGGATGCACCGGTGCAGGTGGTCTGGCGCCGCGCCGAACTGCCGGTGGAAGAGGTGACGTTGCCTGATGCAAATGGCGACGTGCTGGCGTATCTGCACGAGCGCTTCGACGCCCGGCATTTCCGCCTCGACGTTACCCAGGCGCCGCTGATGCGTCTGGCCCACGCCTGGGATGAGGCCGGGCAACGGGTGATCGCCACGCTGTTGTTCCATCACATGGCGCTCGACCACTCGGCCCTCGACGTGGTGCGCCACGAAATGCGCGCCTGCCTCACCGGGCAGCGTGAACGGCTCGGGCGCCCGGTGCCGTTTCGCAACTACGTGGCGCAGGCGCGGCTGGGCGTCAGCGAGGCCGAGCACGAGGCGTTTTTCCGCGACATGCTCAGCGACATCGACGAACCGACACTGCCCTACGGCTTGCAGGATGTGCAGGGTGACGGCAGCGAAATCGTCGAACTCAGCGTGCCGGTCGCGGCGCTATTGGGCCAGCGTCTGCGGGCGCAGGCGCGGACGCTCGGCGTCAGTGTCGCCAGCCTGTTCCACCTCGGCTGGGCGCAAGTGCTGGCCGCGCTGACCGGCAAGCAGCAAGTGGTATTCGGTACGGTGCTGATGGGCCGCATGCAAGGCGCCGAAGCGATTGATCGGGCGCTGGGGATTTTCATCAACACCTTGCCGTTGCGGGTGAACATCGACGGGCAGGACGTGCGCGCGGCGGTCAACGCCACCCACGCCCGGTTGACCACGCTGATGCGTCACGAACATGCACCGCTGGCCTTGGCTCAGCGCTGCAGTCACGTGGTGGCGCCGACGCCGCTGTTCAGCACGCTGCTCAACTATCGCCACAGCCACAACGTCGCCACCGCCAGTGCCGAAACCCTCGCGGCGTGGGACGGTATCTCTACGTTGCACTCCGAAGAGCGCAGCAACTATCCGCTGACCCTGAGTGTCGATGACCTCGGTGACGCCTTCAGCCTGACCCTGCTGGCCAGCACCCAGACCGATCCGCAGCGCATCTGCGATTACCTGCACTGCGCGCTGGAAAACCTCGTGCTCGCGCTGGAGCAGGCGCCGCAGACACCGGTCAATCAACTGCCGATCCTGCCGGCGGCGGAGCTTGCGCAGGTACTGCTCGAGTTCAATGCCACTCAAGTGGATTTCCCGGCTGCACAGACCATCCAGCAGCGTTTCGAGGCGCAGGTAGCCGAACGGCCGGACGCGCTGGCGGCAGTGTTTGCCGACGTGCAACTGACCTACGCCGAACTCAATCGCCAGGCCAACGCCTTGGCGCATCACCTGATCGGCCTGGGCGTGAAACCGGATGATCGCGTGGCGATCGTCGCCCGCCGTGGGCTGGACGCCCTGGTCGGACTGGTGGCGATCCTCAAGGCGGGCGCCGGTTACGTGCCGATTGACCCGGCGCACCCGGCGGAGCGCTTGAACTACCTGCTCGACGACAGCGCGCCAGTCGCCGTACTGACCCAAAGTCATCTGCGCGAGCGACTGCCGGCGCTAAACGTGCCGGTGCTCGACCTCGATCACTGCAACTGGCCGCAGGGCGTGACCCATAATCCGCGCGTTCCCGGCCTGAGTACCGAAAACCTGGCCTACGTGATCTACACCTCCGGCTCCACCGGCCTGCCCAAGGGTGTGATGGTCGAGCATCACACCTTGAGCAATCTGGTCGACTGGCACTGCACCGCGTTCGACCTCTGCGCCGGACGTCACACCTCAAGCCTCGCCGGTTTCGGCTTCGATGCGATGGCTTGGGAAGTCTGGCCGGCGCTCTGCGCGGGCGCGACCCTGCATCTGGCGCCGACTCACGAGGGCGGCGAAGACATCGATGCCTTGCTCGCGTGGTGGTGCGCGCAGCCGCTGGACGTGAGCTTCCTGCCGACCCCGGTGGCCGAATACGCCTTCAGCCAGAACCTCGAACACCCGACCCTGCGCACGTTGCTGATCGGCGGCGACCGCTTGCGTCAGTTCAATCGCAACCAGCATTTCGACGTGATCAACAACTACGGCCCGACCGAGGCCACAGTGGTCGCGACCTCAGGTCTGGTGCAAAGCGGCGACGCGCTGCACATCGGCAAACCGCTGAGCAACGCCACGGTGTACCTGCTCGACGAACAACAGCGCCCGGTGCCGCTTGGCGTTGCCGGTGAGCTGTACGTCGGCGGTGCCGGGGTTGCCCGTGGCTACCTGAATCGCCCGGACATGACCGCCGAGCGCTTTCTGCGTGACCCCTTCAGCCCCTTGCCGAATGCGCGGATGTACCGCACCGGCGACCTTGCACGCTGGCGTGAAGACGGCAACATCGAGTATCTGGGGCGCAACGACGATCAGGTGAAGATCCGTGGCGTGCGCATCGAGCTGGGCGAGATCGAAACCTGCCTCAACCAGTTGCCGGGGATTCAGGAAGCGGTGCTGCTGGCCCGCGAAGATCAACCCGGCCAGCCGCGACTGGTGGCCTACTTCACCGAGCAGGCGCAGGTCGAAGCGCTGCCGGTGGGCGAGTTGCGCGCGCAACTGCTCAGCCGGTTGCCGGAGTACATGGTGCCGACCGCGTTCGTCAAACTCGCCGCGCTGCCGCTGACCGCCAATGGCAAGGTCGACCGCAAGGCCTTGCCGGCGCCGGATCTGGCGGCGCTGTTCACCCGCGAGTACGCAGCGCCCGAAGGCGAGGTGGAAACCGCGCTGGCGCAGATTTGGGCCGACGTGCTGCAGGTCGAGCGGGTCGGGCGGCAGGATCACTTTTTTGAACTCGGCGGGCATTCGTTGCTGGCGATGCGCATGGTCTCGCAAGTGCGCCAGCGCCTGGGTGTCGAGCTGGCGCTGAGCGATCTGTTTGCCAACGCCGAACTGGCGGCTGTCGCGGCAGTGCTGAACGAGGCCGGACGCTGTGCGCAACCGCAGATCGTGCCGGTCCCGCGTGACGGCGCGTTGCCGCTGTCGTTCGCCCAACAACGCCTGTGGTTCCTCGCGCAAATGGAAGGCGCCAACACCGCCTACAACATTCCCGTGGCCCTGCGGCTGCGTGGCCGTCTCGACGACGCGGCGCTGCAACGCGCACTGGCACGGATCGTCGCCCGGCACGAAACCCTGCGCAGTCGCTTTGCGCAATTCAACGACGAAGCGCAAGTGCTGATTGCCCCGGTGGACACCGGTCTGCTGCTGCGTGTCGAGGACCTGCGCCAGCACCCGCAACCCGAGGAAACCTTGCAAGCGCTGATTCAGGGCGAAGCCTCCGGGCCGTTCGACTTGCAGGACGATCCGTTGATTCGTGGGCGACTGGTACGCCTGGCCGATGATCACCATGTGCTGTTGCTGACCCTGCACCACATCATCTCTGACGGTTGGTCGATGGGTGTTTTGACCCGTGAACTGATGGCGCTGTATCAGGCGTTCAGTCACGGTCAGCCGGATCCACTGCCGCCGCTGGCGCTGCAATACACCGACTATGCGGTGTGGCAGCGGCGCTGGCTCAGCGGCGAGGTGCTGCAACGCCAGAGCGAATACTGGCAACGGACCCTCGCTGGCGCCCCGGCGCTGTTGATGCTGCCGACCGATCGGCCGCGCCCGGCGCAGCAGGACTATGCCGGCAGCAGCGTTGCCGTAGTGCTCGACGAACGCTTGAGCGCCGGGCTCAAAGCCTTGGGCCAGCGCCACGGCGTGACCCTGTACATGACGCTGATGAGTGCCTGGGCGATGCTGCTCAGTCGCTTGTCCGGGCAGGCGGAAGTGGTGATCGGTTCGCCAGTGGCCAACCGCACCCGCGCCGAGATCGAAGGCCTGATCGGCATGTTCGTCAACACCCTGGCGCTGCGCATCGACACCTCGGGCGAGCTGAGCGTCGAAGCGTTGCTGGCGCGGGTCAAGGCGCAAACCCTGCAAGCGCAGGCGCATCAGGATCTGCCGTTCGAGCAAGTGGTGGAAATCACCCGGCCCGTGCGCAGCCTGGCCCACAGCCCGTTGTTCCAGACCTTGCTCAGTTGGGATGGCCTCGAAAGCCCGGCGCTGGCCCTCGGCGAACTGACGCTGGAGGGCGTGGCCGAGCCGAGCCACTTCGCCAAGTTCGACCTGTCGCTGAGCCTCAGTGAGTCCAACGGCATCATTCGCGGATCGCTGGAATACGCCACAGCGTTGTTCGACCAGAGCACGGTCGAGCGCTTCACCGGTTACTTCCTGCGCCTGTTGCAGGCGATGGTCGCCAACGATCAGGCGTTGCTGGAACAGGCGCCGCTGCTGGCGCCGGAAGAACAGCAGCGCTTGCTGGTCGAGTTCAATGCCACGCAGGTCGATTACAACCTTGAGCAGACCATTCATGGTCTGTTCGAAGCGCAAGTGGTGCGCTCGTCGCAGGCGCCAGCGGTGGTCGCTGACGAACAGCAACTGACTTATACCGAACTCAACGCCCGAGCCAATCAACTGGCGCGGCACCTGCGCGAATTGGGCGTAGGGCCGGATGCGCGGGTGGCGATCTGCGTCGAGCGCGGTCTGGACATGGTGGTCGGGCTGCTGGCGATCCTCAAGGCCGGCGGCGGTTATGTGCCGCTGGACCCGGCGTATCCGCTGGAGCGTCTGGCTTACATGCTGGAGGACAGCGCGCCGCTGGCGGTGCTGGTGCAGGGTTCGACGCGTTTGTTGCTCGGTGACGTTGGCGTGCCGGTGATCGATCTGGATCTGCCGCATTGGCAAGCGCTGCCGACTGACAATCTTTTGGTAACCGAACTGACCCCGCAGCACGGCGCCTATGTGATCTACACCTCCGGATCCACCGGCCAGCCGAAAGGCGTGATCAACGAACACAGCGGGGTGGTCAACCGCCTGCTGTGGATGCAGGACGCCTATCAACTGACCGCCAGCGACACGGTGTTGCAGAAAACCCCGTTCAGCTTCGACGTCTCGGTCTGGGAGTTCTTCTGGCCGTTGATGACTGGCGCACGTCTGGTCATGGCCCGGCCCGAGGGACACAAGGATCCGCTGTATCTCAGCGACATCATCGAACGCGAACACATCACCACGCTGCACTTTGTCCCGTCGATGCTCGATGTTTTCCTTGCTCACGCCGACACCGCACGTTGCAGCAGTCTGCGGCAAGTCATGTGCAGCGGCGAAGCGCTGCCGGGCAGCGTGGTGCGACGCTTCAAGCAGCAACTGCCGGCCAGCCAATTGCACAACCTCTATGGCCCGACCGAAGCCGCAGTGGACGTAACGGCGTGGAATTGCGCCGGGCCGCTGGAGCAAACGCCGGACAACACGCCGATCGGCAAACCGATTGCCAACACCCGCATGTACATCCTCGATGCTCAGCAGCAACCGGTGCCGCATGGCGTGGTTGGCGAGTTGTACATCGGTGGCGTGCAGGTGGCGCGCGGTTATCTGAATCGCCCGGAACTGAACGCCGAACGCTTCCTCACCGATCCGTTCCAGTCCAATGGGCGGATGTACCGCACCGGCGACGTCGCCCGCTATCTGCCGGACGGCAATATCGAATACCTGGGCCGTAACGACGATCAGGTGAAGATCCGTGGTTTGCGCATCGAACTCGGTGAAATCCAGGCACGCCTGACCCAGATCGATGGCGTGCAGGAAGCCGCCGTACTGGCCCGCGAAGACGTGCCGGGCGACAAGCGTCTGGTCGCGTACTACACCGGCGCACCGCTGGAAGTCGAAACGCTGCGCAGCCATCTGCTGGAAAACTTGCCGGACTACATGGTGCCCGCACTGTTCGTGCATCTCAATGCATTGCCGCTCAGCCCCAACGGCAAACTCGACCGCAAGGCGCTGCCGGCTCCCGATCTGGCGGCGCAGACCGCCCGTGAATACGAAGCCCCGGTCGGCGAAGTGGAAATCGCGCTCGCGCAGCTTTGGGCTGAACTGCTCAAGGTTGAGCGGGTAGGGCGCCACGATCATTTCTTCGAACTCGGTGGTCACTCGCTGCTGGCGGTGAATCTGGTGGCGCGGATGCGCCGTGCCGGCCTGAACGCCGACATTCGCGTGCTGTTCAACCAGCCGACCCTCGCCGCGCTGGCCGCTGCCGTGGGCGGTGAACCGGAAGCCGAAGTCCCGGCCAACCTCATCCCGGCGGACTGCATGCGCATCACTCCCGAGCTGCTGCCACTGGTGGCGCTCGACCAGCCGAGCATTGACCGCATCGTCGCCAGCATCCCCGGCGGCGTGGCCAACGTGCAGGATATTTACCCGTTGGCGCCGTTGCAGACCGGCATCCTCTTTCATCACCTGTCCGCCGCCCAGGGCGATCCGTATGTGTTGCAGGCGCAGTTCGCGTTTGCCGATGAGCAACGCCTGAACAGCTTCACCCAAGCCTTGCAGAACGTAATCCAGCGCCACGACATCCTGCGCACTTCGCTGTTCTGGGACGGACTGCAAGACCCGGTGCAAGTGGTCTGGCGTGAGGCGCCGCTGGCGTGCGAATGCCTGGAACTGCATGACGCGGACGGCGATGTACTGGAGCAATTGCGCCGGCGTTTCGACGCTGCGCAGTACCGCATGGCCGTCAATCAGGCGCCGCTGATGCGCGTGGTGCACGCGCGGGATGCAGCCAATCAACGTGTGGTGGCGTTGTTGCTGTTCCATCACCTGGTGATGGACCACGTGGCGCTGGAGGTGCTGCAACACGAAATGCAGGCGTTCCTGATCGGCCAGCCGCAACGCCTGGCCGAGCCGGTGCCGTATCGCAATTACGTGGCGCACACCCTGTCCGGGTTGAGTGACCAGCAGCACGAAGATTTCTTCCGCGACATGCTGGGTGACGTCAATGAGCCTACTCTGCCTTACGGGCAGAACCCGGCCCAGGAAGGGGGGACCGAGCAGGCACGGTTGACCCTCGACGTGACCTTGAGCCGCAAATTGCGCAGTCAGGCGCGGCGTCTGGGTGTCAGCGCGGCGAGCCTGATGCACCTGGCGTGGGCGCAGGTGCTGGGGCAGTTGTCCGGTCGAGATGACGTGGTTTTCGGTACGGTATTGCTCGGTCGCTTGCAGGGCGGCGAGGGCGCCGAACGCGCGCTCGGGGTGTTCATCAACACCTTGCCGCTGCGCGTCGATCTGCGCGCGCACAGCGTCAAGGGGGCGGCACTGGTGACGCATCAACGGCTCAGTCAGTTACTGCAGCACGAACACGCGCAACTGGCGCGCATCCAGCATTGCAGCGCCATGGCGCCAAGCACGCCGCTGTTCAGTTCGTTGTTCAATTATCGTCATGGTGCCTCGGCGCAGGGCGGTTCTGCCGAGGCCCAAACGGCTTGGCAAGGCATGCAATTGCTTGAGGCCGAGGAACACAGCAACTATCGCCTGACCCTCAGCGTCGACGATCTCGGCGAAGACTTCAGCCTGACCGCACTGGCCGGTGCCGGTATCGATGCACAGCGCATCTGCAACTATCTGCAATGCGCCTTGCACAGCTTGGCGGATGCGCTGGAACACGCGCCGCATCAAGGTTTCGAGCGGCTGTCGATCCTGCCGGACGCGGAGCGCGAGCAGTTGTTGCACAGCTTCAACACGACCCGCGCCGATTACCCGCAGGGGTTGACGATTGCCCAGCGTTTCGAGCAGCAAGCGCTTGAACGACCGCAGGCGCTGGCGGCGGTGTTTGCCGATGCTTCGCTGAGCTATGCCGAGTTGAACCGCCAGGCCAACATGCTGGCGCATCACCTGATTGCGTCGGGTGTACAGCCTGACGACCGCGTGGCCATCGTCGCCCGGCGCGGTCTCGATACGCTGGTCGGGCTGGTGGCGATTCTCAAGGCCGGCGCCGGTTATGTGCCGGTGGATCCGGCCCACCCGGCGGAGCGCCTGAGCTATCTGCTGCAAGACAGTGCGCCCGTCGCGGTGCTGAGCCAAAGCGATCCGCGTGAACGCCTGCCGGCATTGTCGGTGCCGCTGATCGACCTTGATCTGCACCAATGGCCAAACGAGCCAATCGACAACCCGTCGCTGCCGGCCCTGACCCCGCAGCATCTGGCTTACGTGATCTATACCTCCGGGTCCACCGGTCTGCCGAAAGGCGTGATGGTCGAGCATCACACCTTGAGCAATCTGGTGGACTGGCACTGCGCGGCCTTCGATCTGCACGCCGGCAGCCATACCTCGAGCCTGGCCGGGTTCGGTTTCGATGCCATGGCCTGGGAAGTCTGGCCGGCATTGTGCTGCGGCGCGACGCTGCATCTGGCGCCGAGTCACGAAGGCAACGAAGACATCGACGCACTGCTTGCCTGGTGGCGTGCGCAGCCGCTGGACGTGAGCTTCCTGCCGACCCCGGTGGCCGAATACGCCTTCAGTCAGGAGCCGGCGCATCCAACCCTGAAAACCCTGTTGATCGGCGGCGATCGACTGCGTCAGTTCAACCGCAACCAGCCGTTCCGGGTCGTCAACAATTATGGCCCGACCGAAGCCACGGTGGTGGTGACCTCCGGCCTGATCGAGGCGGGCGAGGTGCTGCATATTGGTAAACCGGTGAGCAATGCCACGGTGTACTTGCTCGACGAGCACAAGCGTCCGGTGCCGCTGGGGGTGATGGGTGAGTTGTATGTCGGTGGTGCCGGCGTGGCTCGGGGTTACTTGAATCGCCCGGACATGACTGCCGAGCGCTTCCTGCGCGATCCGTTCAGCCGCGTGCCGGATGCGCGCCTGTACCGCACCGGCGACCTTGCGCGATGGCGCGAGGACGGCACCCTCGAATACCTCGGGCGCAACGACGATCAGGTGAAAATCCGCGGCGTGCGTATCGAGTTGGGCGAGATCGAAACCCGGCTCAATCAGCTCGACGGCATTCAGGACGCGGTTCTGCTGGCCCGTGAGGACGAACCCGGTCAGCCACGGTTGGTGGCGTATTACACCGAGCAGGGCGCAGCACTGAGCGTTGGCGATCTGCGCGCCCGGCTGTTGGCGCAACTGCCGGAGTACATGGTGCCGGCGGCATTCGTCAGGCTCGACGGATTGCCGCTGACCGCCAACGGCAAGGTCGACCGCAAGGCGCTGCCGAAGCCGCAGCTGACCGCGCTGTTCACCCGCGAATACGTGGCGCCGCAAGGTGAGCTGGAAATCGCGCTGGCGCAGATCTGGGCCGAGGTGCTGCAGGTCGAGCGGGTTGGCCGCCATGATCACTTCTTCGAACTCGGCGGGCATTCACTGCTGGCCATGCGCATGGTCGCGCAGGTGCGTCAGCAACTGGGGCTGGAGCTGGTGCTGGCCGATCTGTTCGCCAACCCTGAACTGGCGGTGGTCGCCGAGTGCCTGTGCGTAGCGCAGGTCAGTAGCCAACCGCAGATCGTAGCGGTGCCGCGTGACGGCACGCTGTCCTTCGCCCAGCAACGCCTGTGGTTCCTCGCGCAGATGGACGGCGGCAACTCGGCGTACAACATTCCACTTGGCCTGCGCCTGCGCGGGCGGCTCGATGTCGAAGCTTTGCAGCGCGCGCTGACGCAGATCGTTGCGCGGCACGAAACCCTGCGCAGCCGTTTCGTCAGCATCGACGATCAGGCGCAGGTGACGATTGCACCAGTCGATAGCGGCCTGCTGTTGCAGGTGGAGGACCTGCGCCAGGATCCGCAGGCCGAAGCCACGGTGCAGGCACTGCTCGCGCAGGAAGCCGCGACGGCCTTCGATCTGCAGCACGATCCACTGATTCGCGGACGCCTGCTGCGTCTGGCTGACGAGCACCATGTGCTGTTGCTGACCGTGCATCACATCGTCGCCGATGGCTGGTCGATGGGCGTGCTGACCCGTGAGCTGATGGCGCTGTACCAAGCCTTCAGTCACGGACAACCGAATCCGTTGCCACCACTGGCGCTGCAATACGGCGACTACGCCGTGTGGCAGCGGCGCTGGCTCAGCGGTGAAGTGCTGCAGCGCCAGAGCGATTACTGGCAGCAGACCCTCGACGGCGCGCCGGCGTTGCTGACTTTGCCCACCGATCGTCCGCGTCCGGCGCAGCAGGACTTTGCCGGCAGCAGCGTCGAAGTACGCCTGGATGAGCGTCTGAGTGCCGGCCTCAAAGCCTTGAGTCAGCGTCACGGCGTGACCCTGTTCATGACCCTGATGAGTGCCTGGTCGCTGTTGCTGAGTCGTTTGTCCGGGCAGTTCGACGTGGTGATCGGCTCGCCAGTGGCCAACCGCACCCGGGCCGAGATCGAAGGCCTGATCGGCATGTTCGTCAACACCCTGGCCCTGCGCATCGACACCTCGGGCGAACCGAACGTGGCCACGCTGCTGGCACGGGTCAAGGCGCGCACGCTGGAGGCGCAGGCACATCAGGATCTGCCGTTTGAGCAAGTGGTGGAAATCACCCGGCCAGCGCGCAGTCTGGCGCACAGCCCGCTGTTCCAGAGCACGCTGAGCTGGGACAGCAACGTGGGGCCGAACCTGGTGCTGGGGGATCTGCGCCTCGAAGGTGTGGCCGCGCCGGGCCGGGTGGCCAAGTTCGACCTGACCCTGACCCTGGGTGAGGTCAACGGGGTGATTCGCGGATCGCTGGAATACGCCACGGCGTTGTTCGATCAAGCGACCGTCGAGCGTTACGTCGGCTACTTGCAGCGCCTGCTGGCGGCGATGGTCAACGATGAGCAGACAGTCCTGGAGCGGGTGCAATTGCTCGCCGAGTCTGAGCGTCAGCGCTTGCTCTACGACTTCAACGCCACGGCGCGCGAATACCCGCAAACGCTGACCGTGCACGGGATTTTCCAGCAGCAGGCAGCGGCGCATCCCAAGGCGGTGGCGGCGGTGCATGGCGAGCATTCGTTGAGCTACTTTGAGCTGAACGCCCAGGCCAACCGTCTGGCGCATCATTTGCTCAGCCACGGCGTACAGCCGGGCGATCACGTGGCGATCCTGCTGCCGCGTTCGCTGGAACTGTTGGTGGCGCAACTGGCGATTGCCAAGTGCGCGGCGGCCTATGTGCCGCTGGATATCAATGCTCCGAGCGAGCGGCAGGCGTTCATGGTCGAGGACTGTCACGCGGCGGCGTTGCTGACCCTCAGCCGTGAAGTCATCGACTACGCTGTGCCACGCATCGACCTCGACCGCTTGACCCTCAGCGGCCAACCCACGCACAACCCGAATCTGGCGCAGTCCTCGGAGTCGCTGGCGTACATCATGTACACCTCCGGCTCCACCGGCACGCCGAAAGGCGTGATGGTGCCGCACCGCGCCATCGGCCGCCTGGTGCTGAATAACGGTTACGCCGATTTCAACCCGCAGGACCGCGTGGTATTCGCCTCCAACCCGGCGTTCGACGCCAGCACCATGGACATCTGGGGGCCGCTGCTCAACGGCGGGCGTGTGGTGGTGGTCGATCACCAGAGCCTGCTTGATCCGAACGCGTTCGGCCATGAATTGAGCGCCTCCGGGGCGACCGTGCTGTTCGTCACCACGGCGCTGTTCAACCAGTATGTGCAGCTGATTCCGCAGGCGCTGAAAGGCTTGCGCATTCTGTTGTGTGGTGGTGAGCGTGGCGATCCGGCGGCGTTCCGTCGACTGCTGGCCGAGGCGCCGGCATTGCGCATCGTGCATTGCTACGGCCCGACCGAAACCACCACTTACGCCACGACATTTGAAGTGCGTGAAGTGGCGGAAAACGCCGAGAGCGTGCCGATTGGCGCGCCGATCTCCAACACTCAGGTGTACGTGCTCGACGCGCATCAGCAACCGGTGCCGATGGGCGTGACCGGCGAGTTGTACATCGGCGGGCAGGGCGTGGCGCTGGGTTACCTGAACCGCGCCGATCTGACCGCCGAGAAGTTCCTGCGCGATCCGTTCAGCGATCAGCCGGGCGCGCTGCTGTATCGCACCGGCGACCTCGCCCGCTGGCTGGCACCGGGGCAGCTCGATTGCATCGGGCGCAATGACGATCAGGTGAAGATTCGCGGTTTCCGTATCGAACTGGGCGAAATCGAAAACCGTTTGCTCAACTGCCAGGGGATCAAGGAGGCCGTGGTGCTGGCGCGCCGCGATGGTCAGGACATCACGCGTCTGGTGGCCTACTACACCGCGCACGCCGGCCGTCTGGACAGCGCGGATCTGCACGCGCAGTTGCTGGCGCGACTGCCGGAATACATGGTGCCGAGCGCGTGGGTGCAACTGGATGTGCTGCCGTTGAACAACAACGGCAAGGTCGACCGCAAGGCGCTGCCGGCGCCGACGCAGGCAGCGCTGCTCAGCCGGGTGTATGTCGCGCCGATCTCGGCGCTGGAACAACATTTGGCACGGATCTGGGCTGGCTTGCTGCAGCTCGAACAGGTCGGTCGTCACGACAACTTCTTCGAACTGGGCGGGCACTCGTTGCTGGCGATGCGCATGCTGTCGCAGGTGCGCCAGCAGTTGGGCGTCGAGCTGACACTCGCCGAGCTGTTCGCCAACCCCGAGCTGGCCGCTGTCGCCGAGGTACTGAGCCGGGCGGGGCGCAGCACCTTGCCGGAGATTTTGCCGGCGCCCCGCGATCAGCTATTGCCGCTGTCCTTCGCCCAGCAACGTCTGTGGTTCCTGGCGCAGATGGATGGCGGCAACAGCGCCTACAACATCCCGGTCGGTCTGCGCCTGCGCGGTCGGCTGGATGAAGACGCGCTGCAACGGGCACTGGCACGCATCGTTGCGCGTCACGAAACCCTGCGCAGTCGCTTCAGCCAGATCGACGATCAGCCGCAGGTGTTGATCCTGCCGGCCGAGAGCGGTCTGTTGCTGGCGGTAGAAGACCTGCGCCGGCACCCGCAGGCTGATAACGCCTTGCGTGGTCTGATCGAGGAACAGGCCTGCGCTTCGTTCAATCTGCAGCACGATGCGCTGCTGCGCGGACGTCTGGTGCGTCTGGCGGATGATCATCATGTGCTGTTGCTGACGCTGCACCACATCATCGCCGATGGCTGGTCGATGGGCGTGCTGACCCGCGAGCTGGCGGCGCTGTATCAGGCGTTCAGCCGTGGCGAAGACGATCCGCTGTCGCCGCTGGCGCTGCAATACACCGACTACGCGGTGTGGCAGCGGCGCTGGCTCAGTGGCGAGGTGCTGCAGCGCCAGAGCGATTACTGGCAGCAGACCCTGACCGGCGCGCCGGCCTTGCTGACCCTGCCCACCGACCGTCCGCGTCCGCCACAGCAGGACTATTCCGGCAGCCGCGTCGACATGCTGCTCGATGAACACTTGAGCGCCGGTTTGAAAGCCTTGTGTCAGCGTCGCGCGGTGACGCCGTACATGGTGATCATGAGCGCATGGGCGATGTTGCTCAGTCGTTTGTCCGGGCAGGACGACGTGGTGATCGGCTCGCCGGTAGCCAACCGCACCCGCGCCGAGATCGAAGGCCTGATCGGCATGTTCGTCAACACCCTGGCACTGCGCATCGATACCTCGGGTGAGCCGAGCGGCGAGGCGCTGCTGGCACGGGTCAAGGCGCAAACCCTGGACGCTCAGGCGCATCAGGATCTGCCGTTCGAGCAAGTGGTGGACATCAGCAAACCGGTCCGCAGCCTGTCGCACAGCGCGTTGTTCCAGACCATGCTCAGTTGGGACAACAACGACGGCCCGAGCCTGACCCTCGGCGACCTGACCCTGGAAGGCGTGGCCGGCGACAGCCACTTTGTGAAATTCGATCTGTCGCTGAGTCTTGGCGATTCGCCCGACGGCATTCGCGGTTCGTTGCGCTACGCCACGGCGTTGTTCGATGAGTCGACGGTGCAGCGTTTCGTCGGCTATTTCCAGCGGCTGCTGGCGGCGCTGGTCAACGATGATCAGGCAGTGCTTGCGCAAGTGCCGTTGCTGGCACCGCAGGAGCAGCAGCGTTTGCTGGTCGACTTCAATGCCAGCGCCTTCGATTGTCCGCTGGAACAACCGCTGCATGGCTTGTTCGAAGCGCAGGTGCGGCGCAAACCGGACGCTGTCGCGCTGCAATCCGCGCAAGGAAACCTGACCTACCGCGAGCTCAATCAGCGTGCTAACCGTTTGGCGCAGCACCTGCGCGAACTCGGTGTGCAGCCGGATGCGCGGGTGGCGATCTGCGTCGAGCGTGGGCTGGATCTGGTGGTCGGTCTGCTCGGCATCCTCAAGGCTGGTGGTGCCTATGTGCCGCTGGACCCGGGGTATCCGGCGGAGCGTCTGGCGTACATGCTCAAGGACAGCGCGCCGACCGCGGTGCTGGTGCAAACGGCGACTCGCGGGTTGTTCGATGACGCGGTCGCCACGGTGATCGACCTTGACCGCAGTACCTGGCAGCACCTGCCGGATCACGATTCGCCAGTGCCGGGCCTCAGTGCTTCGAATCTTGCGTACATGATCTACACCTCGGGTTCTACCGGGTTGCCGAAAGGCGTGATGATCGAACACCGCAGCGCCTGCAACATGGTGCACTGGGGCTCGCAGATTTCGCCGCCAACCGAGCACGGTGCGCTGCTGCAAAAAGCGCCGTTCAGCTTCGACAGTTCGGTGTGGGAGATCTTCTGGCCGCTGTGTTCGGGGATGCGTCTGGTACTGGCGCGACCGGACGGCAACCGCGATTCGGCCTATGTGGTGCAGACCATTCGTGAGCAGCAGGTCACCGTAGTCAAATTCGTTCCGGCGCTGTTGCAGCAGTTCATTGAGCAGGACGGTGTCGAGCAATGCACCAGCCTGACCGATCTGCTCAACGGTGGTGGTGAACTCAGTGCGGTACTGGCGCGACAGGTGCGTGATCGCCTGCCGTGGGTGCGTTTGCACAACGTTTATGGCCCGACTGAAACCACGGTGGACAGCACGGGCTGGACGCTGGAACCGGACATGCCGGTGCCGGACAACGTGGTGCCGATCGGCACAGCACTGTGCAACACTCGGTTGTACGTGCTTGATGCGTACGGTCAACCGTTGCCACAAGGTGTCAGCGGTGAGTTGCACATTGGCGGCGTCGGCGTGGCGCGTGGTTATCACGGACTGCCGGAGATGCAGGCCGAGCGTTTCATCGACAGCCCGTTTGTGCCGGGGGATCGCCTGTACCGCACTGGCGATCTGGCGCGCTACAACAATCATGGGGAACTGGAATTCCTCGGCCGCAATGACTTCCAGATCAAGCTGCGGGGCTTGCGTCTGGAGCCGGGAGAAATCGAGGCGCGGTTGATCGAACATCCGGCGATTCGCCAAGCGGTGGTGATGGTGCGTGATGAGCGTCTGGTGGCCTGGTACAGCTTGCGCGCCGGCATCGACGCGCCATCGTTGGAAACCTTGCGCAGCCATGTGCTGGAGCGTTTGCCCGAGTACATGGTGCCCGGTGCGTTTGTGCTGCTCGACGCTTTGCCGCTGACACCAAACGACAAGATCGATCGCAAAGCCTTGCCGGAGCCGGGAGCCGACGCAGTCATCAATCGCCCATACGTGGCACCCGAGGGTGAAGTCGAAACCGCGCTGGCGCAGATCTGGAGCGAGGTGCTTGGCGTCGAACAGGTCGGTCGTCACGACAACTTCTTCGAACTCGGCGGGCATTCGTTGCTGGCGGTGAAGCTGGTCAATCTGCTGCAACGGGCCGGGCTGCAACTGTCGCTGGCCGAACTGTTCCAGCATCCGAGCATCGAGTCTGCCGCCGCGCTGCTCAGTCAGGGCGAGGCGCCCGGTCAGCCTGACGGGCTGGTCGTGGTGCGTGCCGGGGCGCACGGTACGCCGCTGTTTCTGATGCATGAATTCAGCGGCAGGGACGTATATTTCTCGACGCTGGCCCAGCACATCGGTGGCGAGTTCCCGATTTACGGCCTGCCCGGTGTGCCGCTGGGGCAAGCGCAATTGCGCACGCTTGAGTGCATGGCGCAGCGCATGGTCGGGATCATCCGCGCGGTACAGCCTCACGGGCCGTATCGGCTGGCGGGCTGGTCGTTCGGCGGGGTGCTGGCGCATGAGGTCGCGCAGCAATTGCTCGGTCTCGATGAACCGGTGGAATTCATCGGCATGCTCGACAGCTATGCGCCAAACCCGCTCGCCCAGGACAAAACGATGTGGAGCGGCGAGGGCCTCGACAAGCGTCAGTTGCTCGGCCATTGCCGTGGGCGTTCGCTGATGCTCGGTGCTGAAAGCGAGGCGGCGTTGGCGGCGGTGCAAGCGCTGGAAGCGCAAGTCGAACAACTGGATTTCCCCGAGCTGTTCAAGCGCTGTCAGGCGCAGCAGCTGACTGATCCGGAACTGGCCACGGTCAGCGCGACGGACGCCTGGCATTACTTTGATCGCGAAGCGGCGCATCGCCTGGCGCTGGCGCATTACCGGGTCAGCCCGGCGAGCCAGACGATCCATCTGTTCCGTGCACAGGAGTTGATGGACGGCCAGTCGCTGCCGAGCCCGACGCGCGGCTGGGAAGAGCGCTTCGATATTGGCTTGCTGCACTGCATCGACATCCCCGGCGATCACCGGACCATGATGAAGCACCCGCACATCCAGGCACTCGGCCAGGCCATTACCCAGGCGCTGGAAACCCTGGTGACGCCGGAACCGGCGCTGTATCAACCGCTGCTGACGATTCAGACCGGGCAGCCGGGGCATGCGCCGATTTTCTGTGTGCCGGGGGCGGGTGACAGCGTCACCGGGTTCATTCACCTGACCGAGGCGATCGGCCCGGAATGGCCGATCATCGGCCTGCAACCGCGCGGGCTGGACGGCGTCAGTGTGCCGCACAGTGCGGTCGAAGCCGCTGCCGCGTTCTACCTGCAAGCCATCGAGCAGATCCACCCGCAAGGGTCGCTGCACCTGATCGGCCATTCGTTCGGCGGCTGGGTCGCGCATGCCATGGCCGCGCAGTTGCAGGCCGCCGGGCGCGAGGTGGCTTCGCTGACGTTGATCGACAGCGAGGCACCCGGTGGTGACGGCACGGCGGGCAAGCCGTACACGGCCACTGCCGCGCTGCAACGGCTGATTGACACCCTGCAGTTGTCCTGTGGCAAATCGCTGGGCATCGATCCTGCGACCTTCGCCAACGCCGACGACACCACGCAACTGCGTCTGCTGCACGCAGGCATGGTGCGCGCCGGGGTGTTGTCGGAGCGCGCGGCGCCGGACGCGATGCACGGCCCGGTTCGCACTTTCGCCACGGCTTTGCGCACTGTCTATCAACCACGTCTGGCCTACACCGGGCCGGTGCGGCTGGTGCTGGTCGATGACCCGACGCTGGACGAGTGGGGCAATCAGCGCGAACAGGCGGCGATGCTCGAGGGCTGGCAGCGGCAGGTCAGCGATCTGGCGGTGTGGTACGGGCCGGGCAACCACTTCACGATTCTCAAGGCACCCAACGTCTTCAGTTTCGCCGCGTGGTGGCATGACGGTCTGGCGCTGGCGGTCGGCGAAGTGCTGTCCTGAGTATGGTTGTTCTATCAAGACCCGGCCGCCGGCCGGGTTCATCCCTGAACGGACTTGTGGTTATTTATGGAAAAGTCGAAGTTGCGCAAAGTCGGTATGGGGTTGGCGTTGGCGGCGGTGGCCGGGTTGGTGCTGTACACGGTGCAGGCACCGGCCGAAGCGCCGAAATACCAGACCGCCCCGGTCGAACGCTCGGATATCGAAAACACTGTGCTCGCCACCGGTTTGCTGGAGGGCGTCAAGCAGGTGGACGTCGGTGCCCAGGTGTCGGGGCAGTTGAAGTCGCTCAAGGTCAAGGTGGGCGACAAGGTGAAGAAGGGCCAGTGGCTGGCCGAGATCGATCCGCTGGTGCTGCAGAACACCCTGCGTCAGGCGCAGGTCGATGAGGAAAACCTGCAGGCGCAAAAGCGCGCCACGCAGGCCCAGCTCAAACAGACCAAAGCGATCTACGAGCGCTATCAGAACCTGCAGGAAGACGCGTCGATCTCGCGTCAGGATTTCGAGACCGCGCAATCGGACTACGAGGTGCAGCAGGCCAATCTGCTGTCGCTGGACGCGCAGATCAAAAGTGCGCACATCCAGATCGATACCGCCAAGGTCAATCTCGCGTACACGCGGATCGTCGCGCCGATCGACGGCGACGTGGTCGGCATCGTCACCCAGGAAGGCCAGACCGTGATTGCTAACCAGTTGGCGCCGATCCTGCTGAAACTGGCGGATCTGGACACCATGACCATCAAGGCCCAAGTGTCGGAAGCCGACGTGATTCATATCGCGCCGGGGCAGCAGGTGTATTTCACCATCCTCGGCGAGGACAAACGCTATTACGGCAAGCTGCGTGGCACGGAGCCGGCGCCGCAAAACTTCCTCGAAACGCCGCCGGCCGGCACCCCGAAGCAAAACACCGCGGTGTTCTACAACGCGCTGTTCGAGGTGCCCAATCCCGACCATCGCTTGCGTATCTCGATGACCGCGCAAGTGCGCATCGTCCTCGATACCGCGCAATCGGTGCTGACCGTGCCGGTGGCCGCGCTTGGGCCACGCAACGCCGATGGCAGCTTTCCGGTGCGGGTGCTCGATGCCAAGGGCCAGGCGCAGTCGCGCAACGTGCAGACCGGGATCAACAACAACGTCAAAGTGCAGATCAATCAGGGCCTCAGCGAAGGCGAGCGGGTGGTGATCGGTGATCCGTTGCCCGCCGTGGCGGGGGCTTGAGCATGACGCAAGCGTTGCTGCAACTGACTGGCATCAACCGCAGTTTCACCGCCGGCGACCGCGAGTTTCTCGCGCTGAAGGACATCAACCTGACGATCAATGCCGGAGAAATGGTGGCGATCATCGGCGCCTCCGGTTCCGGCAAGTCAACCCTGATGAACATCCTCGGCTGTCTCGATTACGCCACCGCCGGCAGCTACAAGATCAATGGCCAGGAAACCCGCGACCTCGATGATCAGGCGCTGGCTGAGCTGCGCCGCGATTACTTCGGCTTCATCTTCCAGCGCTATCACTTGCTGCCGCACCTGAGCGCGATGCACAACGTCGAGATGCCGGCAATCTACGCTGGTATTCCCGCGCCGCAACGCCACGCCCGCGCCCGCGAGTTGTTGGCGCGACTGGGTCTCGATGGGCACCTGACCCACCGGCCGAGCCAGCTCTCCGGCGGTCAGCAGCAACGGGTGAGTATCGCCCGGGCCTTGATGAATGGCGGGGAAGTGATCCTCGCCGACGAACCCACCGGCGCCCTCGACACCGCCAGCGGCAAAGAGGTGATGCGCATCCTGCTGGAGCTGCACGCGGCTGGGCACACGGTGATTCTGGTGACCCACGACCCGAAAGTCGCGGCCAATGCCGAGCGCATCATCGAAGTCAGCGACGGCGAAATCCTCAGCGACCGGCGCAACCAGCGCGACACCGGGCAACTGCCGGGCGAAGACGTGCCACCAAAACCCCCGGCGACCCGCCGCCTGGTCGCCAGCCTCGGGCTGTTCAAGGAGGCCTTCAACATGGCCTGGGTGGCGCTGATTTCGCACCGCATGCGCACCTTGTTGACCATGCTCGGAATCGTCATCGGCATCACCTCGGTGGTGTCGATTTCGGCGATCGGCGAGGGCGCGAAAAATTACGTGCTCAAGGACATTTCGGCGATTGGCAGCAACACCATCGATATCTATTCCGGCAGCAGTTTCGGCGACAAGCGCGCGGCCTCGATCGAGACGCTGGTGCCGGCCGACGTCACCGCGCTGAATCAACTGTATTACGTCGACAGCGCCACCCCGGTGGTCGGCCGCAGCATGCTTTTGCGTTACCGCAACATCGACCTCGATGCGCAGATCAACGGTGTCAGTGATCAGTATTTCCAGGTTCGCGGAATCAAACTGGAGGCGGGCATCACCTTCAGCGAAACCGACGCCCGGCGTCAGGCGCAGGTGGTGGTGATCGACTACAACACCCGGCATCGGTTGTTCGCCGAGGGCGTCGATCCGCTGGGCCAGGTGATCCTGATCGGCAACCTGCCATGCACGGTGATCGGCGTGGCGGCCGAGAACAAAAACCTGTTTGCCTCTGGAAAGACCCTCAACGTCTGGGTGCCCTACGAAACCGCCGCCGGCCGTATTCTGGGCCAACGCTTCCTCGACAGCATCAGCGTGCGCATCAAGGATGGTCAGTCGAGCAAAGTCGTGGAGAATCACGTCACTCAACTGATGCTGCAACGCCACGGCATCAAGGATTTCTACACCAATAACCTCGACAGCGTGATGCAGACCGTGCAGAAAACCAGCCGTTCGCTGGCCTTGCTGCTGTCGCTGATCGCGGTGATTTCGCTGGTGGTCGGCGGCATCGGCGTGATGAACATCATGCTGGTGTCGGTCACCGAGCGTACCCGCGAGATCGGCATTCGCATGGCGGTCGGCGCACGGCAGTCGGACATCCGTCAGCAGTTTCTGGTGGAGGCGGTGATGGTCTGCCTGCTCGGCGGGGCCATCGGCATTTCCCTGTCGTATGCCATCGGCCACCTGTTTTCGCTGTTCATCAAGGAATGGGAGATGGTGTTCTCCATGGCCTCGGTGCTGACGGCGGTGATCTGCTCGACGCTGATCGGCATAGTCTTCGGCTTCGTCCCCGCGCGCAATGCATCGCGCCTCGATCCGATCGAGGCGCTGGCGCGGGACTGATTGCCGAAGCTGATTGGCCGGGCTCGTGCCTGAACTGCAAAAATCGAAAGGGATGGGTCATGAACCCGTCCCTGTTTTTCGCTTTCCAACTGTGGGAACTGGCTTGCCAGCGATGACGGCCCACAAGCCGACCAACCTTGCAACTGAATGCACTCGTTCCAACTGTGGGAGCGAGCCTGCTCGCGAAAGCGGTCTGCCAGACGACATCAAAACTACAGGAGCAATCCCGGTTCTCCACACACACCATAAACGCACCCCTGCAACCACGTTTAAAGTACACGAACCGTTACGCCATAACGGCTACAACGCCTTGCGCCGTTACCTACGCGTACGCCAGAATCCGCCGGCTTACACGGCTATGGGCCGGGCTATATCGTTTCCCTGTCACTGAAAATCAGTGATCGGGTTTGGTAGCCCGTTTCATTACAGTCGTGCGCCACATTACAGGTCCGTTATTGGGGCTCTGCTTTTATGGTGGCCATGCGTGGGGCTCCTTCGGGAGCGCCGGGTTTACTGTTTTGACCGGTCTACCAACCCACAAATGGCCGCCACCCTTCGTTTGGTAGCGAGAGTGATGGCTCCTCATTTATTTAAAACAGTGAGTCACTTATGTTCAAAGCCACACCCAACCCCCCAGATGTCGACCCGATCCCATACGACCCGGCCCTCGACCCGCAGAAGATAAAAGCGGCAACCGACCGCGCCATCAACTTCTACCTCAACCCCGGCGCACTGAAGATCTCGCTCCCTTCAACCTCGTCATGCAAGGCGAACAGAATCTTCCTCATCGACCCCACCGTGGACGAAGAAACATTGCTGGTCGAGGCCTGCGAATCCTTAGCGGCCGCCAGCGACATGGCGCGCGATATCGGCGACGTCGTCGACAACCCACAGCGCCGGGCGATGCTGATGCTGCATCAGGTGATCATGCTCAGTGAACTGATGGTCAACCGGGTGCTGGACGGCCGCCGCATCCCGAACTAATCACGCGGCCCCCTGTAGGAGCTGCCGCAGGCTGCGATCTTTTGATTTTGCTTCTAAAAACAAGATCAAAAGATCGCAGCCTGCGGCAGCTCCTACAGGTCATCATTCTTTCAAAGTGCCTCGATCGGAGTTCCCGCTGATGCCCGAAACCCCACCCAATCCGCCGGCCGCAGACTCGGTATCACCCTACGAATCCCTCAACTCGAGAAAACTCCACGAAGCCGCCGAACGCGCCCTCGATCACTACCTCGCGCCCGCGCACATCATGGCGACGCCTTACACCCCCAGCAGCATGTTCCTGGTCAACCCGCAAACCGACACCGAATCCCTGCTGGCCAACGCCTGCGAATCCCTGGCCTCGGCTACCGTCATGCTTGGTGATTTCGCCGGAACGCTGGTAGGGCCGGGTCGCAATACGGTGTTGGGCATTGCGCAAGTGGTGATGCTGGGGGAGTTGGCGGTGAATCAAGCGCTGGATAGAGTTGTGCCGAAGGATTAGGCCCCCAATGAAAAAAAACCGCCGCCCGGGGAGGGCGGCAGTTTTTTGTTCAGCTACGGACTCAGGCTGCGCTGGTGGCGTGGCTGGTGTCCTCCGGCGAATACATCCAGCGCATCAACGAATGCCGGCCGCTGATCCCCAGTTTGATCGCGGCGCGTTTGAGGTAGCTTTCCACCGTGTTGACCTTCAACTGCAATTGCTCGGCCAGTTCCGGCGCGGTGCGCCCGGCGAGCAGGCCAATGCACACTTCGGTTTCGCGATTGGACAGGCTCAGGCCCAGTTGCTGTAAACGCTCGTTGAAGCGCAGCCGCAGGTTTTCCAGGCCCTGTTGTGCGCCGTCAGCGCCGGGCGACGGGTCTTCTGTGTTGGCCTGCTGGGGTTGCAGGGCGTGAATGTGTTTTTCCAGCATCGGCAACAGCACCGGAGAAATGTCCTGCAACAAACTCTGCTCCTGAGCCGAGAATCGCTGCGACTGGTCGTTGCGATACACCGAAATCACGTAGCGGTAGCCGTCCTTGCGCCGGGTCAGGTGCAGCTGCGAGGCATCGGCGCTGGCCGAGGCTGGCGGGTCCATCGGCTCGCTCGAGCGTGCGGCAATCTGTTCGCAGAATACCGTTTCAGCCTGCTGGGCCGAGTCTTTGCCGGGTTCCGGTAGGTTGCGATGGGCGGGGCGGCCCACCGGCTCGACGCGCATCTGGCGAATGTGTGTGGCGTCCACCGCCAGTTGTGTCTGGATCAGGTCATGCAGCATCCGCGGAAAGTGCCGGCTGCCGGTGCTTGCGATGACTTTACCGATGTGGGGAAACAGGTGTGAATTCATAAACATCATCCATGAGTTGCAGGTGAAACAGTCCCATTCCTGACCTGCGTCGCGCATGTTCCCTGGTCGGCGCAATGTCAGGATGTGGATCCTATCCTAGTACAACGTTTGAAAGACGGTTTAATGAAGGTGTTATTAGCTCATAACCCCTCGCCATCGACTGCAACCAAGTTTGCGCGTCACTCGATTGTCCGCTTCAAGTTGACAGTGAAACACTTTTCAACCGATTTATCGGTTCCGGTCGTGTCAGTAATCTGTGCCCATGTTCAACGCAACGCCAACTACCTCAACCAAGAAAAGGGATTCAAACATGAGCACTGCAACCTACAACCGCCTGAACAAAGACGACGCCGTAGTTCTGCTGGTCGACCACCAGACCGGTCTGATTTCTCTGGTTCAGGACTTCTCGCCGAACGAGTTCAAGAACAACGTCCTGGCGCTGGCCGACCTGGCGAAATTCTTCAACCTGCCGACCATCCTCACCACCAGTTTCGAACAAGGCCCCAACGGCCCGCTGGTCCCGGAACTGAAAGAAATGTTCCCGGACGCGCCGTACATCGCCCGCCCAGGCCAGATCAACGCGTGGGACAACGAAGACTTCGTCAAGGCGATCAAGGCCACCGGCCGCAAGCAGATCATCATCGCCGGTGTCGTGACCGACGTCTGCGTAGCGTTCCCGACCCTGTCGGCACTGGCCGAAGGCTTTGACGTATTCGTCGTCACCGACGCCTCCGGCACCTTCAACACCACCGTCCAGCAAGCCGCCTGGAGCCGCATGACCCAGGCCGGCGCACAAATGATGAACTGGTTCTCGGTCGCCTGTGAGCTGCACCGCGACTGGCGCAACGACATCGAAGGGCTGGGCAATCTGCTGTCGCAGCGGATTCCGAACTACCGGAACTTGATGAACAGTTACTCGGCATTGACCGCGCAGCAGAAGTGACTGCAGAGTTGTGAACGTGAAAGCCTGCCCTGAAAAGCAGGCTTTCTTTGTTTGCGCCGCTGCATCAGCGTTACTACCCGGCGCGATGAACCGAGCGTTGGCTTCTGCGGTTTTTTGATCAGACTCAGTTGGGTATTCCCTGACGTTTACGGCTAATCTGCGCACTCGCTGACGACAACAAGATAAAAACAGGAGTCACTGATGCAACCGATCCGTCTCGGTCTGGTGGGCTACGGCAAGATTGCCCAGGATCAACATGTTCCGGCGATCAACGCCAATCCCGGATTTCGTCTGGTGGCGGTCGCCACGCAAGGTGCACCCTGTGCCGGGGTGGAGAACTTTCACTCGTTGAGCGAGTTGCTGGAGAACGGCCCCGAGGTGGATGCGATTGCGTTTTGTACGCCGCCGCAAGGTCGGTTCGCACTGGTGCAGCAGGCGCTGGCCGCCGGCAAACATGTGTTGGTGGAAAAACCGCCGTGTGCGACGCTGGGTGAGGCGCTGGCCCTGGTCAGTCAAGCGCAGCAACAGGGTGTCAGTGCGTTGTTCGCCTGGCATTCGCGCTACGCCCCCGGTATCGAAGCCGCCCGCGACTGGCTCGCCAGCCGCACGTTGCAAAGCGTGCAGATCGACTGGAAAGAAGACGTGCGCAAGTGGCATCCCGGGCAGACGTGGATCTGGCAACCCGGTGGTCTGGGCGTTTTCGATCCGGGCATCAATGCCTTGTCGATTGTCACCTATTTGCTGACGCAGCCACTGTTTGTGAAGTCCGCCGAACTGCGCGTACCGGACAACTGCCAGTCGCCGATTGCCGCGTCGATCAAGATGTCCGATGCGCACAGGCTCGACGTGCAGGCGGAGTTCGATTTCGACCACGGTCACGACGAACTCTGGAGCATCGAGATTCGCTGCGCCGAAGGGGTGCTGCGTCTGGACAACGGCGGGGCGCTGCTGAGCATCGACGGCGTGCGCCAGGCGGTATCGGAAGAGGGCGAGTACAGCGCGGTGTATCGACACTTCCGGCAACTGATTGGCGATCGGGCCAGCGATGTGGACCTGCAGCCACTGCGGCTGGTGGCTGACAGTTTCTTTGTCGGCAGCCGGGTGGCAGTCGAGCCGTTTTATGACCCGGCCCGCTGATCAGTTGAAGCGCCCCTCACCTCGATGACTGTCGAGAAAGGTTGACGTTGGCATTAAGTTTTTGCGCAAGCAGCCGAGTCAGACCGTAGGCAATATTCAAACAGGTCCGACTCCTGCTCATCACAGGGAGAGGCGAAGGTATCAGGGAGCGCTTGATGTTCGGGTTTCGCAAATTGGCTGGGTGCGCGCTGGTGGCGGGCACTGTCGTGCTCAGTGGCTGCACTTCACTTTTCATGGGCAAGCAGTATGAGTTTCCTCGCGCGGACGAGCCTTCGGCCACTGTTCGCTTGAAATTTGGCTCTGGCACCACACTGGACGCCATCACCTTCAGCGAAAAAACCTGCTACGCGGGGTTCACCCCGCTGCCCTCTAACGGTGAATACATCGAGTCGAAAGTCGCCGTAGACAAAGAACTTGTCCTGAATTACACCAACGTGGTGGGTGGCGCGCAGTGTCAGATTCCGTTTGCCTTCACACCGCAGGCTGGCGCGACGTACCTCGTCAAAAGCGGCTTCTGGAGTGAAACCAAGCCTGGTCTCATCCCTGTCTTGAACCATGACCAATACCATTGCGGGATAGTCGTGATGAAGAAGGTTGGCGATCAGGAGAGTGTTCAACCCATCCAGCAACTGCGCATGAGGACGGGATTTCCCTGCCTCAGATTCCTGCCGTTGGAGAAGTAGCGTTTGCGCGATGACGGCGAACCTGAGCGTCAGGCCTAAGCTAATGCAAAAAGGGTATTTGTTCGTGGTTTTTAAGATCGTTTAGTTTTGTCTCACGACGAATCAAACGCATCAAACCGATAGACCCCCGATTGCCATGACGGCACACGCTGAATCGATCAAAGGCTCTTCAGGTTTGGTTCACACGGGAGTGAATCATGCCGCATACCCTCGATATCACCACGCTGCCGACGCTGGACCTTTCGTTGTTCGAAGGCACCGCGCAACAGCGTTATGAATTTCTTGAAAACCTGCGTCACGCCGCGCGTGACGTCGGCTTTTTCTATCTCACCGGCCATGGCATCGACAGCCACCTGCTCAAACAGGTGCAGGATCACGCACGGCAGTTCTTCGCCTTGCCCGAGCAAGAAAAGACCGCCGTCGGCATGATCAATTCGCCGCACTTTCGCGGTTACAACCGTGCCGCTTCCGAGATCACCCGTGGTCAACCCGACTGGCGTGAGCAGTTCGATCTCGGCGCCGAGCGCGAAGCGTTGCCGCTGGACGCGGACAGTCCGTTGTGGGCGCGCTTGCAGGGGCCCAACCAATGGCCGGCGGCGCTGCCAGAACTAAAACCGCTGCTGCTCGAATGGCAACAGGCGATGACGCGCATGGCGTTGCGTCTGCTGCGTGCCTTTGCCCAGGCGCTGTCGCTGCGGGCGGACGCGTTCGATCAGTTGTACGGCGACAAGCCCAACGAACACATCAAGTTGATGCGCTATCCAGGCCAGGCCGCTAGCGCGAGCCAGCAGGGCGTCGGCGCGCACAAGGATTCCGGGTTCCTCAGCTTTCTGCTGCAAGACCAGCAGGCCGGTCTGCAAGTGGAGGTCGAGGAAGGGCGCTGGATCGATGCGCTGCCCCGCGACAACACGCTGGTGGTGAACATCGGTGAACTGCTGGAGCTGGCCACCAACGGTTATCTGCGCGCCACGGTACACCGCGTGGTGTCGCCGCCCGCAGGCAGCGAACGCTTGTCCATCGCCTTCTTCCTCGGCGCGCAACTCGATGCCGTGGTGCCGCTGTATCCGTTGCCCACCGCGCTGCTGCGCGAAGCGCGTGGCCCGGCGAGTGATCCGCTCAATCCGTTGTTTCGCGATGTCGGCTGGAACTACCTCAAGGGACGGTTGCGTTCGCACCCCGACGTCGCCCGGCGCTTCTATGCCGACGCGCTGATGCCCGCCGCACCGGCTCGTAAAACCGCCAACGCCTGATTCATCACTCGCTCAAGGACTCCGCACATGTTGAAAAAAGCAGGTTTGACCCTGGCCGTGCTCGGCGCGCTGGTGACTTCGTTCGGCGCGCAGGCACTGGAGCCGTTGCGCGTGGCCGCCGACCCGGTGCCCCACGCGCAGATTCTCGCGTACATCCAGACAATCGATCCGCAACTCAACCTCAAGGTCATCGAGATTCCCAACGGCGTGAACTCCAACGAGCTGCTGGTGCATGGCGATGTCGATGCCAATTACTTCCAGCATCTGCCTTATCTGAAATCCCAGGAACAAGCGCTGGGGCAGAAACTCGCGGTGGCCGCCACGGTGCATATCGAGCCGCTGGGCATCTATTCGCGCCGACACAAAAGCTTCGCCGAGGTGCCGGAAAAAGGCACCGTCGCCGTGCCCAACAACGTCACCAACCTGAGCCGTGCGCTGTACCTGTTGCAGGACAACGGCCTGATCAAACTCAAGCCCGGCTTCAAGGATCCGGCAGCCGATCAGGCCACACCCAAGGACATCGCCGAGAACCCGAAACAGCTGAAGATCCTCGAAATCGAATCGCCGCAAATCCCTCGGGCGCTGGACGACGTCGATCTCGCAGTGATCAACGGCAACTACGCGCTGGAAGCCGGACTGGTGCCAGCCCAGGATGCGCTGGGGCTGGAGAAGGCCGAGCACAATCCGTACGCCAACATTCTGGTGACCACGCCGACACTGCAGAACGATCCGCGCATTGCGCAACTGGCCAAAGACCTGACCTCGCCGCAAGTGGCGAAATACATTACCGATAACTTCAAGGGCTCGGTGATTCCGGTGGAGGATGGCAAGCCATGATCGTCGTCGAGCAGGTCAGCAAGACCTACCCGTCAGCCGCCGCGCCGGCACTGGATCAGGTGTCGCTGAGTATTCCCGACGGCGCGATCTACGGCATCCTCGGGCGGAGCGGCGCAGGCAAGTCGACCCTGTTGCGTTGTCTCAATCTGCTCGAACGCCCGGACAGCGGGCAAATTCTCATCGACGGCGTGGACCTGCTGAATCTGTCGCCCAGCGACCTGCGCCGCCAGCGGCAGCGCATCGGCATGATTTTCCAGGGCTTCAATCTGCTGCATTCGCGTACCGTCTTCGACAACATCGCCGTGCCGCTGGAAATCGCCAACGTCGGTAAACCGTGGCGCCATGTGCGGGTGCGCGAGCTGCTGGAACTGGTCGGTTTGACGGACAAGGCGCAAGCCTTTCCCTCGCAGTTGTCCGGTGGGCAAAAACAACGGGTGGGGATCGCCCGCGCCCTGGCCGCCGAGCCGGCGTATCTGCTGTCGGACGAAGCCACCAGTGCGCTGGACCCGGAAACCACCACGTCGATTCTTGACTTGCTGCGCGACATCAACCGGCAATTGGGCGTGACCATTGTCCTGATCACCCATGAGCTGGACGTGGTCAAGTCGATCTGCGATCACGCGGCGTACATGGCGGACGGGCGCCTGGTCGAGTCCGGCCCGGTGCCGCGTTTGCTCGCCGATGCGCAATCGAGTCTCAGCACTTCGTTACGTCCAACCTGCGGCCTGCCGCTGGGCCACGACATCCCTGGTCTCAGCTTCCTCAAGCAATACGGCGTGCGGGCGGCCCAGTCATGAACCGCACGATCAACTGGGATGAAATCCTGCAACTGCTGTTCAACGCCACCGGCGAAACCCTGTACATGGTCTTGCTCGCGGGGCTGTTCACGCTGCTGATCGGTTTGCCGCTCGGGGTGTTGCTGTTCGTCAGTCGCCGTGACGGACTGTGGCCGCTGCCACGGCTCAATGCCGCGCTGGGTTCGCTGGTCAATCTGGGGCGTTCGCTGCCGTTTGTGGTGATGCTGATTGCGCTGATTCCGCTGACGCGTCTGCTGGTTGGTACGACCCTGGGCAGCACCGCTGCGGTGGTGCCGATCACCATTGGCGCGTTTCCGTTTTTCGCGCGGATCGTCGAGAACGCGCTGGATGAAGTCGACAAGGGCCGGATCGAAGCGATCCTCGCCATGGGCGGCGATATCCGTCATGTGATTTTCAAAGTGCTGCTGCCCGAAGCGCTGCCGGCACTACTGGCGGGGATCACCCTGACGCTGGTGATGCTGATCGGTTTTTCATCCATGGCCGGGGTGATTGGCGGTGGCGGCCTCGGTGATCTGGCGATCCGTTACGGCTATCAGCGTTTCAACAATGAAGTGATGGTCGCCACCGTGGTGGTGCTGGTCATTCTGGTGCAGGGCGTGCAGAGCCTGGGCGACCGACTGGTGCGTTCGCTGGCCCATCGACGTTAAGGAATTTTATGAGTGTCGTCGTGGCCCGCGCGCCGCTGATTCAAGTGCGTGATCTGAGCAAGAGCTTCGGCTCGAACCGCGCACTGGATCGCATCAGCCTGCAGATTCATCCCGCCGAAGTGTTGGCGTTGCTCGGTGCCAACGGTGCCGGCAAATCGACGCTGGTGAAGATTCTCGCCGGCAGCCAGCGCGGCGATGGCGGCGAGATTTACATCGACGGTCAGCCCCGGCAATTCAGCTCGCCGCTGTCGGCACGTCGGGTCGGGATTGTCGCGGTGCATCAGCAGATCAACGAGGGCATTGCGCCCGGTTTGAGCGTGGCGGAAAACCTGCTGCTCGATGAGTTGTGCAAACCCGACGCAGACTTCTGGCTCAATCGCAAACGCCTGCTGGAGCGCGCCGCGAGTATTGCCGCCGGATTGGGGCTGGTGTTGCCGCTGGAGCAGCCGATCGAAGACCTCGGCCAGGCCGAACGGCAGTTGGTGGTGCTGGCGCGGGCCTTTGCCTTGCAGCCGCGTCTGCTGATTCTCGATGAGCCGACCGCCGCGTTGTCGGACGCCGAGGCGCAACGGCTGTTCGGTCTGATCGACACCCTGCGCAGCCGTGGCGTGGCGATTGTTTACATCTCCCATCGCTTGTCCGACCTGCAACGGGTGGCGGATCGCGCCATTGTCCTGCGCGATGGGCGACTGGCCGGAGAGTTCAGTGCGCGGCAGTTGCCGGAAGCGGTGCACGCCATGCTCGGGCAGGCGCTGGACGGGCATGTCTACACGCCCGGCAGCGTGGGCCGAAAAGTCCTTGGTGTGCGCGGTTTGCAGATTTTGCCGCGCTCCAGGCGTTTCGATTTCGACCTGCACCAAGGCGAAGTGGTGGTGCTGACCGGGCTGCTCGGCGCCGGTAAAAGCGAGATTGCCGAAGTGCTGTTCGGCTTGCGCAAAGCCGTGGCCGGCAGCCTGCAGCTGGATGGCGTGGAATGGCTGCCGGGTTCGCCAAGGGCGGCGATTCGCAGCGGTGTGTTTCTCGCGGCGGAGGATCGCGCTAGTCAGTCGCTGGTGCCGGATTTCTCCCTGCGCCGGACTCTGACGCTGCCGTTTCTGCAGCGCTTCACCCGTGCCGGGTTCATTCGCAACCGCGCCGAAGCTGCAGCGGTCGAGGCGCAAGTCGCGGCGCTGGGGATCAAGACCGCCGGCATCGAGGTGCCGATGAGTGCGCTGTCCGGCGGCAATCAACAGAAAGTTGTGCTGGGTCGCTGGCTGCTCGGGGACGGGCGGGTGTTGATTCTCGATGAGCCGTTTCAGGGCGTCGACGTGCGCGCCCGCCGCGAAATCGGCCAACTGCTGCGCGACAGTGCCGGCGGCCGGGCAACCCTGGTGATTTGCGCCGATGTCGATGAAGCCTTGGAAATCGCCGACCGCATTCTGTTGGTGCGCGATCACGCGGTGGTCGCCGAATACCCGCGCGCCGGCCTTGAACGCGCGACCCTGGTCGCCGCGCTGGCCGGCAGCGACGCTAGCGAAAATCCCTTTCATGCCACGCCAAGGAGCAGAGCGAGTGCCTGATTCGAGTTCATTGTTGTCGTCCGCTACGGCACCCGCCGAGCGCCTGTTGCACGCGCTGATCCGCTACGGCCTGTTGTGGCTGCTGGCGCTGATCGTGGTGTTTTTCAGTGTCGCGGAGCCGGCGTTTTTGCGCGTCGGCAATCTGTTCAGCATCTTGCAGTCGGTGTCGATCGTCGCGCTGTTGGCCCTTGGTGTGACGCTGACCATGGCCGTCGGCGGACTTGATCTGTCGATTGGGGCGGTGGCAGCGATGAGCCTGATGATCGCCAGTTACGTGATGGTGGTGCTCGGCTGGGGCGCGGTGCCGGCGGTGCTGATCAGTCTGGCCGGTGGCGCACTGGTCGGGCTGCTCAATGGCTGGCTGATCGTCAAGCTGCGGGTGCCGGACATTCTCGCGACGCTGGGCAACATGTTTCTGGTAATTGGCGTGCAACTGATTCCCACGGGCGGACGCTCGATTGCGGTGGGCATGACCTTGCCCAGTGGCGTGGAAACCGAAGGCACCTTCAGTGCGGCGTTTCTCGCCCTCGGCCGCGGACGTTTGTGGGAGGTGGTGCCGGTTCCGGTGTTGATCACGGCGCTGGTGGCGCTGGCGGTGTGGCTGTTTCTTGAGCGCACGCGCATCGGCCGATTGTTTTATGCGATTGGCGGCAACGAGCAGGCGGCGCGATTGGCAGGTGCGCCGGTACAGCGCTTGAAGTTGCTCGCTTACGTGCTGTCGGCATTGCTTGCCTCGCTCGGCGGATTGCTGTTGGCGGCGCGCCTGGGTCGGGGGGATGTCAGCTCCGGCAACGGTCTGGTGCTCGACGCCCTCGGCGCGGCGCTAATCGGTTTTGCCGTGCTCGGAGCGAAGAAGCCCAATGCGTTCGGCACGTTGGTCGGCGCACTGCTGGTGGCGTCGCTGCTCAATGGCCTGACCATGCTCAACGCGCCGTATTACGCGCAGGATTTCGTCAAGGGACTGGTGCTGGTGCTGGCCCTGATGTTCACCTTCGGCCTCGCGCATCGGGCGCGCTGAGCCGGTTCATTTGTCGCCGCAAGGAAGATGTATGCACGGTTCAATCAAGCGGTTCGCACGCCATTGCCTCGCCGGCGCGGTGCTCTCGGCGTTGGCTTTGAGCGCTCAGGCCAAGGCATTGCCGGGTGCTCCGGCGCCGTTCGACAAGGGGCAGGTGCAGATCGCGTTGGTCGGCTATCTGTTTTCCGGGGACTTTCCCGAGGCGTACCTGCGCGGCGTGGAGAAACAGACCGAGGCGCTGGGGGCCAATCTGCGGGTGTTCGATGCGCGGCAGCAGGCGGCGAGTCAGGGCGAGATGATCGATCAGGCGATCGACCTCGGCGTCGACGGGATCATCGTGCAACTGGGCCTGGCGGAAACCCTCAAGGGACCGATTGACCGGGCGATCGCCAAAGGCATCAAGGTGGTGGCGTTCGACGTCGATCTGAACAGCCCGCAAGTGACCCAGGTCGAGCAGGATCACCATGCACTGGCGCGACTGGCGCTGGATCAGGCGGTGAAGGACAACGGTACGCGGTTCGATGCCGGTTACGTGTACATCAGCGGCTTCACGCCGATGGAGCGCCGCGACGAGATCTGGAGTCAGGTGAAAAAGGCCAATCCGGGCATCATCGAGAAGGCGCGTTTCGGCACGCTCAACCCGCCGATTGCCAACTCGGTGGCGGATCAGGCCAGCGCAGTGCTGCGCGCCAATCCGGATATCAGCGTGATCTTCGCGCCGTTCGACGAGTTTGCCAAAGGCGCGAAGATCGCCGTCGACGAGGCCGGTCTGGGGCGCAAGGTGAAGATCTACAGCGCCGACATTTCCACCGCCGACATTCAGATCATGAAAGAACCGGACAGCGCCTGGGCGGCGACCGCCGCGGTCAATCCGCAAGTGGCGGGGGCGATCAGCGTGCGCAGTCTGGCGATGTTGATTGCTGGCGAAAATCCTGGGCATCAGGTGCTGGTACCACCGACCCTGATCACCCGTCAGCAGTTGCTCGATCTGGACGTGAAAAACGTCCGCGACCTGGCGCAGAAGCTGCCGGCGTTCGGTGATACCGCCAACGTGGCGCGGGCCGAGTGGATTCCTGTGGCGAACTGAATGCAGCCGTTATCACCGGGTGATGCGCTGTATGCGCGGCAGGCATCCTGACGCGCTTGGGAGTGAATATGCACAACAAAGCCATGCGCTTGCGCAACAGCCGCGCACCCAAGGCTGATCCGGCGCTCGGTCAACGCTTGCCGCCGGGGCAGGTGTTGACGGAGCGGTTCCCGATCCTCCACGAAGGCACGGTGCCGGAGTATGAATTGGCAACCTGGTCACTGCGCCTGTTCGGCAAGGTCGGGCGTGTCGTCGAGTTGAGTTTTGCTGACCTGCAAAGGTTGCCGCAGCGCGAGTTGCAATGTGACATTCATTGCGTGACACGCTGGTCGAAGTTCGACACGCAGTGGAGCGGGGTGCATCTGCAGGATCTGCTGAGCGAGTTCGGGATCCAGCCCGCTTCACGTTTTGTCATGGCCCACGCCGATCACGATTACCAGACCAACCTGTCACTCGACGACCTGCTGCACCCGGACAGCCTGCTCGCCACCCATTACGCCGGCCAACCCTTGACCGCCCAGCACGGCTGGCCGCTGCGGCTGGTGGTCGCCGGGCGCTACTTCTGGAAAAGCGCCAAATGGTTGCGCGGTCTGGAGTTTGTCGACGAAGAACAACCCGGCTTCTGGGAGCGCAACGGCTTTCACCTGCACGCCGATCCGTTTACGGAGCAACGCTTTAGTGCACAGGCCCTGGACATCGCCGCGGATGCCTGGCTGGAAAAGGAATTCGACTAAAGGTTTGCGCATGTTTGCAGTCAACATCTCGGGTGACTGGACTGGCCCCTTCGCGAGCAAGCCCGCTCCCACATTGGATCTGCGGTGGATGAAAGCAATGTATTCGCCCCGATCAACCTGTAGGAGTGAGCCTGCTCGCGATGGGGCCCGAACATTCAACTGCTTCGGTGGCTGATACACCGCTATCGCGAGCAGGCTTACTCCTACATTGGAACTGTGGTGGATGAGAAGTCAGTGTTCACCCCGTCAAACCTGTGGGAGCGGGCTTGCTCGCGAAGGGGCCAGCCCAGTCGATATTTTCGGTGACTGAACGATAGCTATCGCGAGCAGGCTCACTCCTACAAAAGACCTTTGTCTGATCTCGAATTAGTTGGTGTTAGTTACGGCTTCGGTGTTTGTCCAGCAACACTTGTGTTGGACTAAATACAGTTAATCAGCCCGATCTAACCTAAGTGTTATTGGTTCTTTTACGGCAGGCCTTCGGCCCGTCTAGCATCGGTGTTCAAGGGGAAATAACTAACTTTGGGGATTCCGCGCTTCACTCACTCATCACGTTAAAAAGCCTTCACCGCCTTCCTGATTTCTACAACTACAGCAGACATTGCCGCGCATTGATTGCCGACCCTTTATTGTCGGCAACGGCCGGGTATTAGCTGCGATAAAGGAGCTGTCACATGTATCAGCGTTCCCGTTCATTACTGGCCATCGCGGTGGTCGGTGCGATCTGGCAAGTTCCGGCGCAAGCCGAAGACACTTCCACGCGCGTTAACGATGACACACGGCTGGGTACCGTGCTGGTCACTGGCACCCGTGGCACTGCTCGCACGGTGCTCGATTCTCCGGTGCCGGTTGACATATTGACTGCCGCCGATCTCAAGTCCACCGGCGCGGCCGACGGTGAGCTGGGCCAGGCGCTGCAAACCTTGCTGCCATCGTTCAGCATGCCGCGTCAGTCCAACTCCGGTGGTGCCGACCACGTGCGCGCCGCACAGCTGCGCGGCATGAGCCCGGATCAGGTGCTGGTGCTGGTCAACGGCAAGCGTCGTCACACTTCAGCGGTGGTCAACGACTCGTCGAAAATCGGTCGCGGTACGGCGCCGGTGGACTTCAACTCGATCCCCATCAGCGCGATCAAACGCATCGAAGTGCTACGCGACGGCGCCGGTGCGCAGTACGGTTCCGATGCGATTGCCGGGGTGATCAACATCATCCTCGACGACGCGCCCGAGGGCGGTGAAGTGTCCACCAGCTACGGCGCGTTTCACACCCATCAGGACGCCATCGGCAGAACCACCACCGACGGCCAGAACAGCGTGACCACGGCCAAGATCGGCACGCGCCTGGGCGAAGAGGGCGGGTTCATTCGTGGCGGCACCGAGTACAAAAATCGCAACCCGACCAACCGCGCCGGTTTCGACGGGTTTGCCGATACCCCGGACCAGCGCAACTACGTGATGGGCGACGGCCTGGCGCGGGACGTCAACCTGTGGTTCAACAGCGAGCTGCCACTGGCCGGCGGCAAGGCCTACAGCTTCGGCACTTACAACCAGCGCCACACCACCGGCGCCGAATTCTATCGCTACCCCTACGAGCAGCCGCAGTTCTATCCCAACGGCTACCTGCCGCAGTCGCTGGGCGACAACAAGGATGTTTCAGCCACCGCCGGTTTCAAAGGCATGATCGGCGAAGACTGGGACTTCGACAGCAGCGTCACCCATGGCCGCAACCGCTTCGATTCATCAACTCGCCGCACGCTCAACGTCAGCCTCGGCGCGGACTCACCAACGAAGTTCGACACCGGCGATTACGAGCTGCGTCAGACCACCACCAACCTCGATTTCAGCCGCGAACTGCGCCTCGGCGGACGCTCGTTCGTGCTGGCGCTGGGCGGTGAATACCGCTACGAAAACTACCTGACCTACGCCGGTGACGAGGCCTCCTACATCGGCTCCGGTGCTGACGGCGCCAACGGCCTGCGCCCCAGCGAAGAGTCGGACCTGGACCGCAACGTGTTTGCCACCTACGCGGAAATTTCGGGCGATCTGACTGACCGATTTTTCGTCGACGCCGCCACGCGTTGGGAACATTACGACGATGCCGGCAGCAAACTCACCGGCAAGCTCAGTGGTCGCTACAAACTGACCGAGCAGTGGGCGCTGCGCGGTGCGGTGTCGAACAACTTCCGCGCGCCGTCGCTGGCGCAGAGCGGGTTCCAGAACACCACCAGCAACTTTGGCGAAGGCGGCACGCTCACCGATATTCGCGTGCTTTCGGTCAACGACCCGATCGCGCGTGCGCTGGGTGCGCAAAAGCTCGATCCGGAAACCTCGAAGAACTTCAGCCTCGGCCTGACCTTTCAGCTCAACGAACGCTTCGATGCCTCGCTCGATGTATTCCGCATCGACGTCAAGGATCGCATCACCCTGTCGCAGCGCATCGGCAGTGACGCCATGGAGCAATACATCAACGACAACTTCGGCGTGGCCGGGGTGCATGACGTCAACTTTTTCACCAACGCCGCCGACACCAGCACCCACGGTGCCGAGCTGGTGCTCAACTACCATCAGCCGCTGTATGAAGGGCAACTGGGCCTGACCACCGCGTACACCTACAACCACACCAAAGTCACCAGCACCAAAGGCACGCCTTCGCAACTGACGGCGTTGGGTATCGGCAACGATGCACTGGTCGGCGTTGAAGAAACCAATACCCTGACTGACGCTGCGCCCAAGGATCGTTTCGTGTTTTCCGCCAACTGGGCCAGCGAACACTGGGGCCTGCTCGGGCGTCTGACCCGTCAGGGCGAGACCACTCGCGTGTTCGACTTTGGCGACTCGCAACCGGAGCAGACCTATGGCGCGGTGTGGCAACTGGATGCCGAGGTGACCTACAAATTCACCCCGAAATTCAGCGTCGCCCTGGGCGGCAACAACCTCACCGACAACTACCCGGAGCGCTCCGGCTCGGCGATCAACTACGGCGGCAACCTGCCGTATGACGTGCTGTCGCCGATCGGCACCAACGGCGCTTACTACTACGCCAGCGCCACCTATGGCTTCTGAGCCGAACCGCCATGGACGGCGGATCTTCTGCGGGACACTCAATGAATCACTCCAACGGCCCCAAGCGTCACCTGCCGGTGCTGCAGGCATTGCTGATCACGCTGGGCATGGTGATTACCACCGACATCCTCAAGACCGCGCCGACCGTTGCGCTGAACGTCGGGCCGGAATATTTCTACTGGGTCTGGGTGCTCGGCGGCCTGGCGTCGATGGCCGGGGCGTTGTGCTTTGCCGAAATGGCCACGGCGTTTCCACATCCTGGCGGCGACTATCACTTTCTGCGCACGGCCTATGGCGAGCGCATGGGTTTCCTGTTCGCCTGGTCGCGCTTCTCGGTGATGCACACCGGCTGGATCGCTTTGTCGGCGTTCATGTTTGCTGATTACGTCAATGCCGTGGTACCGCTCGGTCGGTACGGTTTGGGGATGTTTGCCGGCGGGGTGATCGCCGCGTTGGTGCTGCTCAATCTCACTGGCAAGCACATCGGTTTCATCACTCAGACCTTGCTGGTGGGCTTGTTGGCGCTGGGCTTTCTGAGCATCGCCAGCGCCGGTGTGTGGCTGGCGTGGCAGGGGATTGAAGCACCGCCACCGAGCGTTTCGGTCACGCCGGAAAACACCGGTATGGCCGGGTTTTCGGCGGCGATGATTTTCGTGTTTCTGGCGTTTGGTGGCTGGAGCGATGCGGCCACATTATCGGCGGAAGTGCGCGACGGGCGGCGAGGGATTTTCATCGCCATGCTCGGTGCGCTGACGCTGCTGATGGCGATTTATCTGGCGCTGAACTGGGCGTTTGTGCGAGGCCTGGGTTTCGCTGGACTGGCAGCGAGCAACGCACCGGCGGTGGAGCTGTTGAACCGTGCATTCGGTGCGCCGGGGGTGCTGCTGATTCTGCTGATGGTCGGCATCGCGGCCATCGCTACCATCAACTCGACCTTGCTGGTCGGCGCCCGCACCACCTATGCCGCTGCTCGCGATGTGTCGCAGTTGCGTCGTTTCGGCGAGTGGCACGAACGCGACGGCGTGCCGCGCAAAGCCTTGCTGGCGGAGGGCGCGGTGGCATTGTTGCTGGTGCTGTTCGGCAGTTTCACCCAGAGCGGCTTCAACACCATGGTCGAGTACCTGACCCCGGTGTACTGGCTGTTTCTGAGCTTCAGCAGCCTGGCGTTGATCATCCTGCGCCGGCGTTTCCCTGAGGTGCCGAGGCCGGTGAGGGTGCCGTTGTACCCGCTGTTGCCGCTGGTGTTTTTCGGACTGTGCCTGTACATGCTCTATTCGAGCGTGACGGTGGTGGGGTGGGGCGCGTTTCTGGGGATTGGCGTGTTGCTGGTCGGTGCGCTGCTGCTGGCGGGATTGAGCCGCCTGGCGTCGACGCCTCGGCAAGCTCTCGGACAGATCAGCGATTAGAACGATACCTCGGCAGGTTGCGACAGACGCAGTACCGACAAGTCCCCGGTAATGCGTTTGTACGCCAAACGAATCGCTTCGATGTTGCCGGCGTTCTGCGGATTGTTCTCGTGCAGGATCACAATCACCTTGGTGCTCAGCCGCTCCGGCTCCTTCGCCCCATGATCACGCCACTGCCCATAGGCATCGAACACGGTGAAACCGTCGGGAAACCGCGACGTCACTTCCTTGTCGAGAAACGCGCGCCAGCGCGCCGGGCTGACGGCGCCTTCCTTGCCATCCACCGTGCCTACCGAGAAGTACAGCTCGGTGCGAATCCACTGCGCCTGCGCCGGGCGCGAGGCGTCGCCTTGCAGGGTCGAACTGGAAGGGTCTTTGGTGTGCACCGAAACAGCAGGAGGACTGGCGCACCCGGCGACAGCGACAAACAGTGCAGCCAGTAACAGGCGTCTTTGCATGGAATATCCCTTGTTATGAGTTAAGTGCAGACGCGCAATTATAAGGGGCGAGGTTAATAGCGATAAAAGATTAAAAAGTGGTTTTTTGGTTGATTAATGGAATAAGAAACCAACGAGTCCTGGATGCTCAATGTACCGCCGCCTTCGCGGGCAAGCCCGGCTCCCACAGGTTTTTGCGGTGTACACAGATCCGTTGATCGAAACATCTCCCTTGTGGGAGCTGGCTTGCCAGCGAAAGCGGTGTGTCAGGCAATAAAGATGCTGGATGTACCGCCGCCATCGCTGGCAAGCCAGCTCCCACAGGTTGTGTGGTACGCACAAATCCGCTGATCGACGCTGAGAAACGCCAGCTAAAAATATGCCGCTCAGCGCCCCTCATGCTGCTTGCGATAAGCCCCCGGTTGCACCCCCACCGACTTGGCAAACGCTCGTGTAAATGCGGCGATCGACTGATAGCCCACGGCCGCGCACACCTGTTCCACCGTGTGATTGGCCCGCAGCAACTGGCAGGCATGCCGAATGCGCAACGCCAGCAATACCTGCCCCGGCGATTGCCCGGCCAGTTCGTTGAAGCGTTTGAAAAACGCCGAGCGCGACAGGCCGATACTCGCCGCCATGCTCTCCAGCGACCACGGCAATTGCGGCTGTTCGATCAACTGGTCCAGCAACGGCGCGAACTGCGGATTGCGCGCCAAAGCCACGAGGCCGCCGAGGCGCTGGTTGTCGGCCATCTGTTGGCGCAACACATACAAAAACAGCAGATGACTCAAGCGTTCGAGCAGCGCCGAGGAGGGCGCCGGCAGGCGTTCGCACTCTTGCAGGATCAACTCGAACAAGGCTCGCGCCGCGCTGGAAGACGGATCGCCCGCGCGCAGGATGATCCAGTCCGGCAGGCCTTCGATGATCAGCGACGACAGCCCGGACTTGAAATGAAAGAACCCGCAGACCAGCCCGACGCCATCCTGTGCCTGACTGTCGAGCGCGGTCATGGCAATACGTGGCAGGATCTGGGCGAGGGCCGTCTCTTCGGCGCTGGAGAGGCGGTAGTTCAGATCGCGCAGCAGAAATACCGCATCCCCGGCGTTCAACGCTACCGACTGCTCCTGCCCGTTAATGTGCAGCCAGCAACGCCCCTGCACGATCAAGTGAAAACTGGCGCGCGCCAGCCCGTGCGTACTCGCATGCCAGCCACCGCAATAGCGGCCGACGTGGAACAGGCTGGCATCGAGTTCGAGGCTTTCTAATAACCAATCAACCAGGGGGCTGGACGAAATCATCTAATGGAAACACTCAGGAGCAAGTAATCGCTACTTTAGAATATGGATCGAAATTTTTATAACCAACAGACTGGCCGGACACTCAACAGCAGGAGTCCACTCCATGTCGCGCGTTACTCTACACACCGTGCAAAGCGCTCCCGAAGCCGCCAGATCGTTTCTGGAAAACGCTCAGAAGAACTCCGGATTCATTCCGAACCTGCTGGCCGTGCTGGCCAATGCCCCGGCCGCGCTGGAAACCTACGTTACGGTATCGGCGCTCAATGGCAAGTCCGAACTCAGCCTTGCCGAGCGCGAAGTGGTGCAACTGATTGCGGCCACCAACCATGGTTGCGATTTCTGTGTCGCAGGTCATACCGCCGTGGCGCTGAATAAGGCCAAACTGCCGCCGGAAGTGGTCAGTGCGCTGCGTGAGAAAGCCACCGTGCCCGTGGAAAAACTGGAAACCCTGGCCGCGTTTGCCCGCGAAGTGATTGCCACCCGGGGCAAGGTCAGCGACCAGACCTTCAACCAATTCAAGGCTGCCGGCTACACCGAAGGCAATGCGCTGGAAGTGATCCTCGGCATCAGCCTGGCGACCCTGTGCAACTTCGCCAACGTGTTCGCCGACACGCCGCTCAATCCCGAGCTGGCGCCGTATCGCGCGTAATTGGCCAGCGCTTCAGGCCGCATCGTCTATGGTTGATGCGGCTGCGTACAAGGAGAGAAACGACATGCTCAATCCGGTATTGATGCAATGGCTGGAACACAACGCCCAAGCCCTGGATGCGGGCGACGGCGATCCGCAACAGGTGCTGACGCAACTGGCGCAGGCCGGGGTGCTACGGGTCGGCATCAGCCCGGCGCTGGGCGGCAGCGGTGGCCACGTCAGTGATGCCGTGGAAACCCTGGCCGCCGTCGCCAGCCATTCATTGGCGGCGGCATTTGTGTTTTGGGGCCAGCGGGCCTTCATCGAATACCTGTTGCACAGCCCCAACACTGCGCTGAGGGAAAAACTGCTGCCGGCGTTGCTTAGCGGCGAACTGGCCGGCGCCACCGGTTTGTCTAACGCGATGAAATACCTGTCGGGCATCGAGGCACTGCAAGTGCGCGCCGCCGACACCGCAGACGGCTGGACCTTGAACGGGCGCCTGCATTGGGTGACCAATCTGCGCCAAACCGGTTTCGTGGTGGCGGCGGCGATTGAGCACGAGGAGGGTGGTTCGCCGTTCGTGCTGGCGATCGCCGATGACGCTGCCGGCGTAAAACGTTCCGCCGATCTGCAACTGATGGGGCTGCAATCGAGCAACACTGCCGCCATCGATTTCGCCCAAGTCGCGGTCGCTCGCGAATGGTTGCTGCATGAAGATGCGCGCAAGTTTCTGCCAGCGGTGCGCCCGGCGTTTCTCGGCTTGCAATGCGGCATGGCGATTGGTCTGGCGCGACGGGCGCTGGCCGAGGTCGAAGGGCATTTGCAGGACGGCCGTTCGATTCTGCTGGAGCCGTTGCAGGAACAACGCGAGCAACTGGCGCAGAGCGTCGATGCGCTCAAGCAGGGTCTGCACGACGGACGTTTCCTGACCCAGCCGGGCGCCTTGTTCCAGATCCGCATCGCGCTGGCCGAATCCGCCGCCAATGCGGTGCAACTGGAATTGCAGTCCAGCGGCGGCAAGGCCTATCTGACCGAGCACGGCAGTGGTTTCGCCCGGCGCTGGCGTGAGTCGGCGTTCGTGCCGATCGTCACTCCGAGCCTGGTGCAGCTACGCGCTGAATTGCAGCGGCAGAAACGGGAAGCAATGGCATGACCGCGCCGGTGCTGGAGGCGCAGGGCATCAGCCTCGGTTACCCGCGAGAGGAGGGCTGGCACACGGTGCTGGAACACTTCGACCTGCAACTGCAGCCCGGTGAAGTGGTGACCATTCTTGGCCCCAGCGGTGTTGGCAAATCCAGTCTGCTGCGAGTGCTGGCGGGTCTGCAGGCGCCGCGACAGGGTCGGGTGAGCCTGCTTGGCGAGCCACTGACCGGCGCACATCCACGGGTGGCGGTGGCGTTTCAGGACCCGAGCCTGTTGCCGTGGCTGACCCTGGAAAAAAACGTCGCCTTCGGTCTCGACTTCGCCCGCCAGCCGCATCTCACGGCCGAGCAGCGCAAGGCGCGGATCGACCACGCCATTGCTGCGGTCGGCCTCGAACATGCGCGTCAGCAGCACCCGGCGCAGTTGTCCGGCGGCATGGCCCAACGCACAGCGTTGGCGCGGTGTCTGGCCCGTCAGCCGCAGGTGCTGTTGCTCGATGAACCGTTCGGTGCGCTGGATGAAATCACCCGCGCCGACATGCAGCAGTTGCTTCTGCAACTGATTGCCGAGCACCACACCGCAGCCGTGTTGATCACCCACGACATCGACGAAGCCCTGCTGCTTTCCGAGCGGATTCTGCTACTGGGTAACAGCCCGGCGCACATCCTCGGCGAGTGGCGCATCGACCTGCCTCAGCCGCGTGCCGCGCTGGTCGAGGAACTGGGTGCGCTGCGCATCGACATCCTCAAAACCCTTCGGCGGGCGAGCCGCAACCCCCTCACTCAACCTGTGCCCGCTACGTCGGAGATTGACCATGTGCCTGGACGACTTCACTCACACACGTCGTGACTTCCTCAAACTCAGCGCGCTGCTGACCGCTGGCGGCGCGTTACCGTTGCTCAACAGCCTCAACGCGCGCGCCGCGTCCGAGCCGAACGCGCCGGTGCGCATCGGTTATCTGCCGATCACCGATGCCACGCCGCTGCTGGTCGCGCATAACAATGGCCTGTTCGAAGCCGAAGGCATCCAGGCTGAGCGCCCGGTGCTGTTGCGCAGTTGGGCGCAGGTGATCGAGGCGTTCATTTCCGGGCAGGTCAACGTGATTCACCTGCTGTCGCCAATGACCGTGTGGGCGCGTTACGGCAGCAAGGTGCCGGCCAAGGTCGTGGCGTGGAACCACGTCGGCGGCTCGGGCCTGACCGTGGCGCCGGGCATCACCGAGGTCAAGCAACTGGGCGGGCAATCAGTGGCGATTCCGTTCTGGTATTCGATCCATAACGTGGTGGTGCAACAGCTGTTCCGCGACCACGGTCTGGTGCCGGTGAGCAAATCGGCGAGCGCCGCGCTGGCGCCGAACGAGGTCAATCTGCTGGTGCTGCCGCCGTCGGACATGCCGCCGGCCCTGGCGAGCAAACGCATCGCCGGCTACATCGTCGCCGAGCCGTTCAACGCCCTGGCCGAGGAACTCAAGGTTGGCCGCGTGCAGCGCTTTACCGGCGACGTCTGGCGCAATCACGCCTGCTGCGTGGTGTTCATGCACGAGCAGGATCTGAACAACCGCCCCGAGTGGTCGCAGAAAGTGGTCAACGCCATCGTCAAGGCGCAGGTCTGGACCCGCGACAACCGCGCCGAGGCGGCGAAACTGCTGTCCAAGGACGGCGCCAATCGCTATACGCCGCACGCGCAACCGGTGCTCGACCGGGTGCTGTCGCCGGCCACCAGCGACCGCGAGCAATATCTGGCCAGCGGCGCGATTCAGCACAGCCATTGGGACGAGCAGCGCATCGACTTTCAACCGTACCCGTTCCCCAGCTACACCGAGGAACTGGTCAAGCGCCTGAAGGACACGTTGATCGAGGGCGACAAGGGTTTCCTTGCCAACCTCGATCCGCAGCAAACCGCAAGGGATCTGGTGGACGACCGCTTCGTGCGCAATGCCATCGCTGCGGTCGGCGGCATGCAGACTTTCGGCCTGCCGGAAAGCTTTGATCGCAGCGAGGAGTTCAGCCTCTGATGCGTCAGCGATCTTCTTCGACCGTACACGGTTTGTTGGGTGTGGCGGGGCTGTTGGGCCTGTTGCTGCTGTGGTGGCTGGGTGTACACATGTTCGGCGGCAACGACAGCCTGGCGCTGCGTTTTTCACCCGAGGCAACCTTGGCCAGCCTTGGCGAACTGCTGCTGCGCCCGGAGCTGTACGAGCATGTGCTGGTCAGCCTGAAGCGGATTCTGGTCGGTCTGCTGCTGGCGCTGTTGATCGGCGTGCCACTGGGCTTGATGATCGGCAGCTACCGGCATCTGGAATCGGCGACCACCCCGGCGTTTCAGTTTTTGCGGATGATTTCGCCGCTGTCGTGGATGCCGGTGGTGGTGATGCTGATGGGCGTTGGCGATCAGCCGATCTACTTTCTGCTGACCTTCGCTGCGGTGTGGCCGATCCTGCTCAACACCGTGGCCGGCGTGCGCCAGCTCGACCCGCGCTGGCTGCAACTCAGTCGTAGTCTTAGCGCCACCCGTTGGGAAACCCTGCGCAAGGTGATCCTGCCCGGCGTGCTCGGCCATGTGCTGACCGGGGTGCGGTTGTCGATCGGCATTCTGTGGATCGTGCTGGTGCCGTGCGAGATGCTCGGGGTCAGTGCCGGGTTGGGCTACTTCATCCTCGATACGCGTGATCGACTGGCGTATTCGGAGTTGATGGCGATGGTGCTGCTGATCGGTGTGCTGGGCTTTGCGCTGGATGCGTTGGCGCGCTGGCTGCATCGGCGCTGGGCGCCGGCCTGAGCCTCTTCGCGAGCAGGCTCGCTCCCTGCGCGCAATCCCGCAATAAAGCCCTGTGGGAGCTGGCTTGCCAGCGATGGGGCCGTGTCAGCCACCACCCTTGCAGACTGACCCACCGCCATCGCTGGCAAGCCAGCTCCCACAGTAATCTCGGCCAGTAACCAAGTCCGTGTACACCGCAAAACCCTGTAGGGGTCACGGGCTCGACGCTGGTTTCGCCAGCGCAATCCCCGCATCCCCCAACCGCTTGAGAATTTCGAACAGCAAATCACTCTTGGTCCCGCCGACGATCCGTGGGCTGCCGACGTAGCCCGTCACGGTGAGGGTGATGCCATCGGGCGAGAGTTTGCTGAAGCGCACGTACGACGCTGGTTTGTCGAGGATGTTTTCGTTTTCGCGGTAGGTGTTCAGCAGCAGTTCCTTGACCTGTTCCGGGTCGATGTCCAGCGGGAACATCAGCTCCAGGCTCGCCACCCCCTGGGCGCTGCCGCCGAGGGTGACGTTGCGCAGGTTCTGCGAGATCAGTTGCGAGTTGGGCACGATGACGATCGAGCGGTCGCTGAGCTGGATTTCCGTGGCGCGCACGTTGATTCGGCGGATATCGCCTTCGACGCCGCTGATGCTGATCAGGTCGCCGACCTTCACCGGGCGCTCGGTGAGCAGGATCAGCCCGGAGACGAAGTTCTTGACGATCTCCTGCAAGCCGAAACCGATCCCCACCGACAGCGCACTGACGATCCACGCCAGATTGGTCCAGCGCACGCCCAGCGACGACAGCGTCAGGAGGATGACCGTGGCATAACCGATGTTGGAAAACAGCGTGCTCAACGACGCGCACATGCCCGGATCCATATCGGTCTTGGGCAGGAATTCGTTGTCGAGCCAACGGCGCAAAGCGCGGATCAGGTAGATGCCGATCAGCAGCGCCAGAACGGCATTGATCAGATGCGCCGGAACGATGTTCAGCTTGCGCAACCCGGCGCCACCGAGAATGCCCATGACATTGGTGGTCAGTTGCCCGAACGTGGTGCCGATGCCGCCGACGAACAGGGTGATCACCGCCAGCAGCAACAGCCCGGCACGGCTGGCACCGGACAGCACGATCGAAACCTGCTCCAGCCGCCGGTCGCCCATGCCCAGGGTCTGCTTGATGGTCTTGCCGGCCGAGTAGCGCGGCGAGAACAGGTATTCGCAGGCGTCCTTGACCACCTGCACCAGCAAATAGAACCCGGCCAGCACGATATAGGCCCAGACCAACTCATAGGTGACGAAGCGGGCCAGCGACACGTAGCCGGTGAGCAAGGCCAGCGCCGATATGCACATGCACACCGTGGCAATGCTGTAGATCGCCCCGGCAAACGTGCTGCCGGCCTCCGGTTCATTGGCGGTGAGCAACGCTTTGCGCACTCTGCCGACGCGCAACAGCAGCGGCACCAGAATCACGATCACCACGATGGCAATCACCCCACGCTGGGCGATCACGATCTGGCTGCTCATGCCGGTGGCGTTGCTGACCTGCACCAGCGTTACCAGCACCAGCAGAGTGGCAGCGAGAATCCTTGGATAGGGCCGCAACGCCAGCGCCACCGAGTCGGCTATCGCCGGCAGCCGCCATGAAGGATGCTGAGTCGACAGCAGCGCGCGGCTCAGCGCGGTGATCAGGACGCAGGCGTAAACGGCTTTTTCAAACTCCTCGGAAAAAGTCTGCAGCATGGGCGTCAGTGGTTCGTGGCGGGTGCAGGCATAGAACAGAAGATGCAGGGCGATGGCCGTGGTGCCAAGGGTCGCCAGCGCCGAGGCGAATGCCAGCGCGCTGCGGCGCAGGCGCCCCTCCGGCATGCGGTGGATGCAAACCCAGGTCAGGCCACGCTCGGCGAGTCGGCGGCCGAGCGTCCAGAAAGCCAGCGCCAGCAGCACCAGCACACAGGTGAAAAAGCGCTGGCCGGGCGCCCAGACCGTGGCCCAGGTGAGTTTCACCTGATTGATGAAAAAATTCAGGCGCTGACGATCATCCGGCTCTGGCGACACCAATGGCGACCAGAAGTCCGGACTCAGGATGCTGTCGGTGCGCAGCGTCAGTTCGCTTTCGAGCAGTGTGCGGCGGATGCCGGCGATTTGCGTGATCAGATCAGCCGCGCTTTGTTTGAGCGCGGCAAGGCTTTTGAGCGTGGCGTCGACCTTGTTTTTCTGCTCGTTGAGCTGCGCCCGTTGCGCGGCGATTTCCGCCTGTTCGGCGGCAATCTGCGTATCCGGCGCCGCGCCGAGCACCCCCAGTTGCACCGCCAGTTGTGCCTGCTGCGGCAACAGAGAAGCCGACAACCGATCGATGTCCAGAATGAACGTTTGCACCCGGTCTTGCGGGCCTTCGAGCTGGTTGTAGTTGTTGGCGGCGGAAATCTGCTGCTTCAGCCCGTCGAGGCGCAGTTGCAGGGCTTGCAGATCACTTTGCGAAACCTCCACCAGCGGCGCCGCAGTGGTCGCCGAAGGCGCCGGCAAATCCGCCGCCCACGACGCCGAACCGCCGGGAACAAGCACGGTCAGCGCGACAAAAAACAATGACTTCAATGTGTTGCGCATGAGAGGGGCCGGTTCTCGTTGATCACACAATCTATGAGGTTAGGTGATCGAACCGGGCACGGCGGAAAATTTCAGGCGAGCAGGGCGGGCCAGTGAGCCGGCCGTGCCGTGTACGCCCTCAGTCTCAGCTAAGTATTGGCTCGTATCTTCCCCCCTGCGCAAATTCAGCGCTGGACAGGAGAGGCGACCCGCACATGAATCCCGCAAAAGCCGGATGGCTTAACAAAGTCCCCGAAGTGACACTGGCCTTCTGGGTGATCAAGATTCTCTCGACGACCGTGGGGGAAACCGGCGCCGACTTCCTTGCGGTGGATGCCGGTTTCGGTGCTGGCTGGACCAGCATCGGCATGGCGCTGTTACTCGGGTGCGCGCTGTTCTTTCAAATGCGTAAAACCGCGTATACGCCCTGGATCTACTGGTTGACCGTGGTGCTGGTGAGCATCGTCGGCACGCAGATCACCGACATCATGACCGACATGCTCGACATCAGCCTGTACGTCAGCACTGCGGTGTTCTCGGTGTTGCTGGCCGTTAACTTCCTGATCTGGTTCACGATGGAGGACAACCTGTCGATCCGCGAAATCAACACGCCGCGGCGCGAGCTTTTTTACTGGTCCACTGTGCTCTGCACCTTTGCCCTGGGCACTGCCGCCGGGGACCTGGCAACCGAAGCGTTGGGGTTGGGCTTCACCGTCGGTGCAGTGATATTCGGCGCGCTGATCTCGGCGACGCTGTTGGCCTGGCGGATGGGGGCCAACGTGGTGCTGACCTTCTGGATCGCCTACATCCTCACCCGTCCGTTCGGCGCCTCTCTCGGTGACTTGCTGACTCAGGCCAAGACCTACGGTGGCCTGGGCATGGGTGCCGCCTGGACCAGTGCGATCTTCCTCAGCGTCATCGTGCTGCTGGTGGCGGTCGCGCAGATCAGCCTTGGCAATCGCAAAACCCTCACTCAATAAACGTTTGGATACCCATCAAGGAATCAATATGCACGCCTTCAAAACGGCTTTTCGCCACGTCGCGATCATCTCGTCTCTGGTACTGCTCGGTAGCCTCGCCGGCTGCTCGAAACCCGCCGACAAGCCCGCTGCCGGCACGCCGACCAGCTCTTTGAGCGCGCCGCCGCAATCGGGCTCGAAGCTGGGTGACCTGAGCGAGTTCCGCAACATCGCCGCTGACGTCAGCACGCTGGTCGAGAAAAACGACCTGCTCGGCGCCAAGACCCGGATCAAGGATCTGGAGACCTCCTGGGACTCTGCCGAAGCCGGCATCAAGCCGCGTGCCGCTGCCGACTGGCATGTACTGGACAAGGCCATTGACCGCGCGCTGGATGCCCTGCGCGCCAGCTCGCCGAAGCAGGCTGACTGCAAGGCGGCCATGGATGATCTGCTCAAGGCCTTCGATTCGATGAACGGCAAGCAGTGATCGCAGCGCTGAACCGGCGGCGGACAAACGTCGGTTCAAGTGCTTCAATACAGGCGCGATGGCAATGACCGTCGCGCCTTTTTCTGTCGGAGCGCTGCATGCGGATTCTGCTGGTCGAAGATGACCTGATGATTGGCGAAGCCATCGAGGCGGCGCTCAAGGAAGCGAGCTACGCCACCGACTGGGTGAAAAACGGCCTCACCGCGCTGGCGGCGCTGGACACCCAGACCTACGATCTGGTGTTGCTGGATCTCGGCCTGCCCGGCAAGGACGGGCTCGATGTGCTGGATGCCATTCGCGCGCGCAACAACCCCGTGCCGCTGCTGATTATCACCGCCCGCGATGGCCTCGATGACCGGCTGCGCGGCCTCGATGGCGGCGCGGATGACTTCCTGCTCAAACCGTTCGCCATGGCCGAGTTGCTGGCACGGATGCGCGCGGTATTGCGCCGTCGCGGCGGTAACGCCCAATCGTTGCTGGATAACGGCGAGGTGTCGTTGAACCTGATTTCGAAACAGGCCTCCACCGCGCAAGTCGCCGATGTGCAGCTTTCCAGTCGCGAGTTTGCGCTGTTGCAGGCGCTGTTGATCCGCCCGGGTGCGATTCTCTCGCGCAGCGAACTTGAGGACCGGATTTACGGCTGGGGCAACGAAGTGGAAAGCAACGCGGTAGAGTTTTTGATCCATTCGCTGCGGCGCAAACTGGGCAACCATGTCATCAGGAATGTCAGGGGGATGGGATGGATGGTTTCAAAAGGCGTTTGAGCGACTCGGTGCAGTCACGGCTATCCATCACGCTGTCACTGGCGATTCTCATCGTCGCCTTGCTCGCCGGTGCATTCGCGTTCATCTCGGCACTCGACGAAGCGCACGAAATGCAGGACGAAAGTCTGCGTCAGGTGGCGCTGCTGTTCGATCGGCAGCACATGACCCTGGGTTATCCCGCTGCCGGGCAGGTCGTTGGCGATGACGAAGACTCGCGGATCACCGTGCAATACCTGGCCGACAGCAGCAAAGCCGTCGGCACTGATGACGCGAGCATTCCGTTGCCCTTTCCCCTGACCCTGGCCGATGGTCTGGCGACGCTGAATATCGCCGGTGAACACTATCGTGTGCTGGTCAGAACCACCTCGGCAGGCGAACGCATTGCGGTCGCGCAGGAAGCCGATGTGCGCGACAAGGAAGCCCGGGAAAGCGCCTGGCGCAGCCTGCTGCCATTTCTGATTCTGTTTCCGGTGCTGCTGTTGGTGGTGGGGGATCTGGTGCGCAAGCTGTTTCGCCCGATCGCGACGCTCTCGGCGGAAATCGATCAGCGCGACCAACAGGCCCTGCATGCGATTGATGAACAGCACTTGCCGAGCGAAATCCGGCCCTTCGTCGTGGCGATCAATCGATTGCTGCGCCGCGTTGCGCAGGCGATGGAGGCGCAACGACGGTTTATCGCCGATGCCGCCCATGAACTGCGCTCGCCGATGACGGCGCTGTCGCTGCAGGCTGAGCGATTGGCCGCTACGCCCATGTCGGCTGACACCCGGCAGAACTTTCTGCCGCTGGCTCAGGGGATCGAGCGCAGTCGCAAGCTGATCGAGCAATTGCTCGCTCTGGCCGCCGCACAATCAATCGCGCAACGTGCCGAGGCCGCCGTGTCGGTGCATGCAGTGTTCCGCCGAGTGCTGGAAGACCTGCTGCCACTGGCAGAGAACAAAGCCATCGATATCGGCGTGGAGAGCGTCGAGGATGTGCAGGTCGTCATCAGCGAACTGGATCTGATCATCCTGATCAAGAACCTGGTGGATAACGCCATCCGCTATACCCCGGCGGGCGGACGAGTCGACCTCAGCGTCGAACGGACGGAGCAGGGCGCGCGCATCGAAATCAAGGACTCGGGGCCGGGCATCCGCGCCGAAGAACAGGCGCTGGTGTTCGATCCGTTTTACCGCAGCCTGGGGACCGGCGAGGCCGGGTCCGGGTTGGGGCTTTCGATTGTCAGGGCGATCGCCGAGCGCACGGGGATTCGGGTGGGTTTGAGTTTTGTCGATGAAGTGGGGCGGTGTGGCTTGCGTGTTTCGCTGTGGTTGTCCTCATAATGCCGCCCATTTCCCATCACCCACCCAAGTTCGACAGCCATGCCTGAAGAGTTCGAAGTCCCAAGCCCCCACGAGCAACACATCGAGCACACCACCCATCATGCCCATGCACAAGGCGATCGCTTCGCCAGCAAGATTGCGGTGATGACGGCGATCATGGCGACCGTCGGCGCCCTGATGAGTTATCAGGCCGGTTCGACGGAAAGTGAGGCGGCCATGGACAAAAATAACGCCGCTATCCAGAAGACCGAAGCCGCCAACGAATGGAACTACTATCAGGCCAAGTCCAGCCGGCAGAACCTGTCGGATCTGGCCAGTCATCTGCCGGGGCTGGATTCCGCCCACTATGCGGCCGAGGCGCGACGCTACGGGGAGCAGAAAGAGGAGGCGCGCAAGAAAGCCGAAGTGCTTGAGCAGCAGGCGCGCGAGTGGGAGGAAAAATCTGAGCAGGTGCTGCACCAGCATCACCGCTGGGCCCAGGCCATGACGGCGATTCAAATCGCCATTTCACTGGCGGCCATTACCTTGCTGACGCGCAAGGAATGGCTGCGGCGCGTCTCGTTTGGCGCCGCCGGTGTCGGCGTCATGCTGGGATCGCTGGCCTGGCTGCATATTTGAGCGCCTTGGACTCCGGCACGGGGCAGCGGTTATCGCGGGATTAATCACCCCGGATTCCATGGTTCATCAAAAGACCACCCGGCCGGAAATGCAGTGCTGAACGGCTCCGCCCACCCAGACGGTGCCGTCAACGCTTTCGATGTGCAGTCGGCCGCGGCGGCCCATGGTGGTGCCCTGGCTGACGGTGTAGCGCTCGCTGAGGATGCCCGCGCCGATCAGCCACTGACCCAGGCTTGCATTGAGGCTGCCAGTGACGGCGTCCTCGGTGCATTCCTCGCCGATGAAGGCTCTGACTTCCACATCCGTTTCAGCTTCAGACCCCGACCACGGCGCAATAACGCCGACATTCAGCCCCTGCAGCGCCGCGTAATCAGGCTTGATCGCCAGCACTTCTTCGCGACTCGCCAGCAACACGCCCGCCCAACCCGGGCCGTTGTCTACCCATTGGCTCGCGCGGATCTGCCCGGTGGCGAGGCCGAGTCCTTGTTCGATCAGGCCTAGTGTCACTGCCTCCAGCGGTCCGCTGCGCACCAGCGGTGGCGCGGAGAAGGTCAGTTGCGGGCCTTGCTTGCGTACCCGAATCAAACCTGCCGAGCACTCCTGAATAATCTCGACATGCTCAGGGTTGTCGTTGTGGGCCAGCCACACTTTGCAGCTGCCCAGGGTGGGGTGGCCAGCGAAGGGCAGTTCTCGCAGCGGTGTAAAAATGCGTACGCGGTAATGCGCTCCCGGCGTTTCGGGCTTCAGCAGAAAAGTGGTTTCACTGAGTTGCGTCCAGCGGGCAAACGCTTGCATCTGCTCGGTTGTCAGCTCATCGGCATTCACCACCACTGCCAGTGCATTGCCTTCGTAGGGGTGATCGGCGAATACATCGACTTGTTCGAATTGCAGAGCGCGTGGCATTGAATGTCCTTATAGGTTGAATCAGGGAAGGTCTCGTATGCGGATGGATTCGGGGCAAGGCTGCTGACCGTCAGGTGCCTGTCCACGACATTTCGATATGCGTGTCCGTCGTGCCAGTCTGGCGAAAGCCCAGTCGTTCATAGAGCTTCTGCGCCAGAGTGTTCGTGCGAAAAGCGCCCAACTGCAACGGCACCTTGCGGGCAGCGGCTTCCAGTTGGAGGTTCTTCAGAATCTGCGAGCCACTGCCCTTGCCTTGGTATTCGGGCGAAATAGCGATGTTCTGAATATGGATTCGATCTTCCTTGTCGAGTATTTGCACATAGCCAACAATCCGGCCGTCTTGTTCAATAACCGAAGTGGCTGTGCATGCGAATTCCACCGCGAAATTTGCGCGTTGCCAACTCTCATCCCAGCCCCATATTTTTTCGATGTGTTCGCGGAAGACTGCTCGATGCAAGTCGAAGAGGGCTGTCTGGTCACCATCGGTGGCGGGGCGTAGCGTCATGCGGGTCTCTGATTTGTGCTTTTGACTTTTGCTGAGGCTAGCGGCTGCAACAATAAACGGCAATTCGGAATGATATGGCCCGCAGCATCTGACTGGCCCAAATACACTCAAAGCGCCACCCGCTGCAGAAACTTCCTGACCTCCAGCGAATATGCCCCCGGATGCGAAAACCTGAACATATGCCCGGTCCTCGGCATGACGACTTCCTGCGCGCCTTTTATGCCATTCAGCAGAATCCCTGCAGCCTCTTTGCCGATCAGCTTGTCTTCCTCGGGCGTAAGGATCAGCGTCGGCACGTCGATCTTTGGCAGCAGGGCGGTGTAGTCGATTTTCTCGATCGAGCGCACGCGGTTGACGTAGGCCTTGTGTGGGGTTTGCTTGATGAAGAAGGCGCGGCTGTTGGCGGTTGACCAAGGGATTTCGCCTTCCTTGTCGAACGACGAAGCCAGTTGCGCGGCGTGGAAGCGCAGGGTGGTCTGTCGATAAAATGGCCCGGGGAAAAACGGCGCCAGCGCGGCCAGCGTTTTCAGCAGGGGCGAGGTGATCGGGCTTTTGGCGAAACCGCCGGACAGCACCAGGCCCTTGAGGCCTTTGGGCTGGCGTGTTGCAACCGCGATCGAGGCGACCGCACCGTAGGAGTCTCCCACCAGCACGTAGCTTTCGAGGTCCTGCACCTGATCAATGATGAAGTTGGCGAGTTTTTCCAGATCAGCGACGTCGTCCGGTAAGCGCAAAGTACGCATGGCGCGGTGCTGCAAGTTGGTGAGTTGGTTGAGCTGCCACGGCGCACCGGCGAAGCAGGGAACCATGACCAGCGTGGGCTCGGTTTGCATGAGAATTCCAGGAGTGTTGAACGGATGTCCGCACTCTAGGAGTACCGAGGCGCGCTATCCAATGGCATTGGTGCAGCCTCTCGATGCACGAGATCGATCATCAGTCGTCGATCAGCATTCTGGTCAACCATTCAACCGCAGGCTCGTTGGCGCGCCCGCGTGCGCGGACGACGAAGACCTCCCAGGTCGGCAGCGGCAAAGGCAATTCAAAAATGCTCAGCTGTGCTGTCTCCTGCAGCTGTAAAGCGATGCGTTCGGCGACCACGGCAATCGATTCCGATGCGCCAACCATGAATGGCACTGCGAGAAAACTCGGGCAGGTGACGCTGACCTTGCGGCTGCGACCGAGCTGTTCTAGCGCGTCATCGACAGCGCCCCGCGCGTCGCCCCGGGGCGAAATCAGAACGTGCGGCAGACGCGTGAAGTCATCCAGTTCCATATGCAAATGTTTGCCGCGCTTGACCAATGCCGGGTGCCCTTTGCGGGCGATGCCGACGAATCGCTCCTTGTGCGCGAGCTGGCAATCAAAGCGTTGCGGCACTTGCGCAAACGAACCCGAACCCAACACCAGGTCGATCTCGCCGGCGTCCAGTTGGCGCATCGCCGACTCGCCATCCACCGGCCCGAGTTTCAGCACCACCTCCGGCGCCGCAACCTGAATTTTCGCCAGCGCCGGGGCGATGACGGTCAGCACGGCGTGATCGGTGGCCGCTATCAGCAGTGTCGCCTGCAGACGCGCTGGATCGAACGGGCCCCGTGGGCTGGCGACCAGCCGCACCGATTCGAGCACCGCCGCCACTCTGGGCATCAGCTCGATGGCCAGCGGCGTCGGTGCCATGCCGCGAGGGTTGCGAATGAACAACTGATCATCAAACGCCGTGCGCAAACGCGACAGGGCATGGCTGGTGGCCGACTGCGACAGATGCAGGCGCTGCGCCGCACGACCGACGTGCCTCTCCGCCCAAAGCGCCTCAAGCACCACCAGAAGATTGAGGTCGAAACGCGTCAGATCCAGCGGCTTCATGGGGTATTGCCTTTTCACCATTCGATGCAGGTAACTGTCCTACAGGCGTTGGCTGAAAGCTACAGCGCCCCTCGGCTACAGCTGAAAATGTAGCTATGACAATTGTTTGATTGTCTTGATTCGCCGCTCTTACGATGGCGCATTGTCCATCAAATTCGAGGCTCATCATGCACATCGCCATCCTGACCTTTGAAGGTTTCAACGAGCTGGATTCGCTGATTGCGCTCAGCATTCTCAACCGGATCCCGCAGCCCGGTTGGCGCGTGTCTGTCGCCAGTCCCACGGACAAGGTGCGCTCGATGAATGGCCTGGTGATTGAGGCACAGGCGTCACTGGAGGAGGCGTGCGACGCGGACGCGGTATTGGTGGGAAGCGGGCGGATGACTCGGGACGTGGTGGCGAATGCCGAATTGATGTCGCGTCTGCAGCTTGATCCGGCTCGCCAGTTGCTGGGTGCCCAGTGCTCCGGCACGTTGATTCTGGCGAAGCTCGGCCTGTTGAACGAAGTACCGGCCTGTACGGATCTGATCAGCAAACCCTGGGTGGAAGAGGCTGGCGTTGCCGTGCTCAACCGACCGTTCGTAGCCAATGGCAACGTCGCCACCGCAGGCGGGTGCTTGTCTTCGCAGTACCTAGCGGCCTGGTTCATTGCCCGCCTTGCCGGTCTGGAGGCTGCACGCAGCGCGCTTCACTACGTGGCACCGGTTGGCGAGAAAGAACTCTACATCACACGGGCAATGAGCAACATTTCGGCGTTTTTATAAAGCGTTTTCGCTGCTCTCAACCGGTTCTGCCGCCGCTTCAGCAGCCAGTTTCGCGCGGTCGGCCTTGCTGATGTACTTGGGCTTTTTCGGCGCGAGTTTGGCGCTGGCCTTTTTGGCCTTTTCCTTGAACAACTGCTGCAGTTTCTTTTGGCGGTTCATGTTTCTACTCGGTGAAGGGGAGCCGGGCATATGCCCATCAAGCGCGCATTAGAACCGGCTCGGAGTGATTTGGCGAGTCTGTTGCAGCGATGCAGGATCAAACGGCTGCCCGGATCATGGCTTCGACGCCGCCAGAAAATCGCTGATCAGCGCTACCACCTGCTGCTGGATCACTTCACGCGGGCGCGCATTGTCGCGATCCTGGCAAATGACGCCATCGCCCGGTGCGTCTTCCTCGAGCATCTCGATCGCGCCCGGTTTGCAGATCGACGTGAAGCTGAAGTGAGTGGCGTCGTTGATCTCGACATAACGTGTGGTAGCCGCTGGCAGGCGTTTGGCCAGATCGGCGGATTCCAGTTGCGCCGGCAGGTCTTCGGAAGGTGCGCCGGCGGCGATCACCAGCGTCGGTACTGGCAACGCCGCGAGGCTTGCGTCGGTCATGCCGCGTGACAGGCCCAGGTCCAGCGAAACGATGGCGCTGACTGGTTTGTAACGCCGGTCGGCCGCCAGGTCGGCTTTGCCTTGCGCGGTGCTGGCGGGGTTCATTTGCTTATAGACGTTGCAACTGGCGAGCTGCGCATGGGCCTTGCAGTCCTCGGCAAAACGCTCGGGGTCGAAGCGTGCACCGGCGATTTCCAGAGCCGTCCAGCCACCAAGCGAATGCCCGACGACGGCAATCCGCTGCGGCGCCACCGCGCCAAATTTTCCCGGCTGCGCCACAACGGCTTCGATGGCCCGCCGCAGATCGACCGGCCGCTGCCACAGCTGCGCCGCCGCTTGCGGACTGCGGTCGTGGGTGGTGCTGCCGGGATGATTGACTGCCGCGACGATGTAACCCTGATCGGCCAGCGCACTGGCCAGCCACATCTGATTGCTCCAGTTGCCCCGGTAACCATGGGACAGCACCACCAGCGGATGCTCGCCGGCGGTCGGCGGCGCATCGCGCACCGCAGAGGCACTGACGAACACCGGACTGTCGTCAATCACTTGCGCGGTTGCATGGGTTGTCGCCGGGTACCAGACGACCATTTCCAGCGGCCGCTGCGGATCCGCCAGGGTTGTGCGGTGGAAGCCGATGGGGTGCGAGTCCGCGAGTGCGCTGGTGGACAGGCCAAGCAGAAGCAGGGCGCCGAGAGCTGTTTTCAAGGTTGATCTTCCATGAGTGCATTTGTTGTTTTGAGATACCGCTGCGCGCAGGTTAGTAGACCGGTTGCAAAGAAGATAGTGGATGCCTCGACTGTGCAGTGACAGGCCGAATCCGGACTAGACCGCGCCCGTCCGGATTTGAAATACCCACCATTGCCCGCTAGAGTCGCGCCCCTTGTCCGGCCAGCAGCGCCGGCGATGGCTGGGGAAGAGGGCGGCAGTTGAACGAACACACATTGTCCATGCGTCTGGAGCGGGTGGCGGCGCATGTACCGGCCGGCGCGCGCTTGGCGGATATCGGCTCGGATCACGGCTATCTGCCGGTGGCCCTGATGCGACGTGGCGCCATCGTTGCGGCGGTGGCCGGCGAGGTGGCGCTGACGCCGTTCCATGCCGCGGTGCGCACGGTGCGCGACAACGATCTGCAGCAGCACATCAGCGTGCGCCTGGCCAGTGGCCTGGCGGCGATCGAGCCGGACGACGGGATTACCGCGATCAGCCTCTGCGGCATGGGCGGCGAGACGATTCGCGACATTCTCGACAGCGGCAAGGCGCTCCTGCGCGGGCACGAACGGCTGATCCTGCAACCCAACGGCGGCGAGCAACCCTTACGCCAATGGCTGATGGACAACGGCTACCGCATCCTCGACGAGGAAGTGCTGCAGGAAAACCGTTTCTTCTACGAAATCATCGTCGCCGAGCGCGGCGCACCGCTGAGTTACAGCGCTGAACAGTTGTACTTCGGCCCATTGCTGATGCAAGCACGCAGCCCGGCATTCCTCGCCAAGTGGCAGCGCTCGTTACGGCAGAAACAGAAAACCCTGAACAGTTTCAAACAGGCGCGCCAGGCTGTGCCCGAGGAGAAGCTGGAAGAGGTTGCGCGACAGGTGCAGTGGATGACTGAGTTGTTGGCGTGATCTGTCGTGTTGGCTCTTGCACTCCTTCAGGTTTAAAGTCAGCTTCAAGGTTAACGTGCTGCGGAGTCGGACATGAGAATTGGTGAACTGGCAAAAATCAGCGGACTGGCGCCATCGCGTATCCGCTTCTACGAAGCGAGCGGGTTGATCACTTCGGTCGCGCGCAAAGCCAATGGCTATCGCGATTACGCCCCCGACACACAGTGGGTGTTGCATATCATCACCGGCGCGCAGGCGGCAGGTTTCTCCCTGGAGGAAATCCGTCAGTTGATGCCGATGAATGCCAGCGGTTGGCAGCATGACCAGTTGCTCAGTGGCTTGAAGCAAAAGGTCGAAGAAATCGAGGTGCTGCAGCAACGGCTGGCGCAGAACAAGGAACAACTGCTGCTGGTCATCAAAGGGATCGAAGGCAAACCTGCGGGGATGGCGTGTGCGGACAATGCGCAGAGGCTGATCCAACGGCTGTGCGAAGAAGGCGTGGCTTCTGCGCCCGACAAGCAGCCAGCAGTTGCGGCAAGAAAAGCAAACGCCCGTCAGGCATCCAGAGTCTGACGGGCGTTACAGCCTTCAGCGATTGCCAACCAGCGTGGCAAGCGGATTTGGCGCATAGAGCGCACTCTGGAACTCAGGGACATATTCGTACTTGAGCATTCTCCCCAGTTTCAAGTCGCGCAAGTAATTCGACAGGCTGCCATCGGCCAACGCATGGTTGACCATTGAGCTGAACAGCAATCCTGTCAATACGGTGCTGGCGAGTTTCAATCGGTCTTTCTCCGGGTAGGAGCTACTTGAAGGTTCAGCGAGCTGTGTGGTCGCCAGCGAGCACCGCCATCACGGCTTCAGCCACGGCCTTGGGCGATTGAGGGTTCTGGCCGGTCACTAGTCTTCCATCGGTAATGGCAAACGAAGTGAACGGCAGCCAGCCCTTGCGGTAGTGCGCGCCCTGGCTCACCAAGCGGTCCTCAAGAAAGAATGGCACCTGATTTTTCATGCCCGAGAGCAGCTCTTCGCGGTCAGAGAAACCGGTGATGTTTCGGTTCTTGATGATCAATTGGCCTTGGCTGTCCTTCAGATCCAGTAGACCCGCTACGCCATGGCACACGGCCGACACGATGCCGCCCTGGTTGTAGATGGTTTCGGCGACACGGCGTAGGTCAGGGTTGTCGGGAAAGTCCCACATGACGCCATGGCCCCCGGTGAAGTAGATGACGCCGAAGCGGGACGGATCGACCTCGGCGATCGGCAGCGTATTGGCCAGGCGCGCGCGGAACGCAGGGGACTGCAAATGCTCCCGCGCAGCCTTGTCCATGTACAACCAGCCCAGACTGCGTTCGTCCAGAGGCACCGCGCCACCCTTGGGGCTGGCAAACACGGTGGTGTAGCCGGCGGCTTCCACCACATCGGTGAAGTGGGTCAGCTCGGTCAGCCACAACCCGGTGGTATCGTTTCGAGAGGGATAACTGGCGTGATTGGTCATGATCACCAGGATCTGGCGATCCTTGATAGCCGCCGACTCAGCATTTGCAAACGTCATGAAAGCACCACCTATCAATAACAGGGCAGAGGAAACAAGGGTCTTGAGCATCTTCCGGGCTCCATCGAGCAAGCAGGTCGGAGCATGCTCACCTTAAACCTCGCTTTAAGGTCAACCCCGCTGCTGCGAATAATTTGTGCTGATGCCATCGGACTTTCGCTTGACCCCCAACCTGACTTTAACGCTAGCGTCTGAAGCTGATTGGGCAAGGCAATAACGCTGCTTGGCAATCTCCTCAGGAGCAACGCATCAGTCAGCGAAATCAACATTGAATGACCTTGAAAAAAGTCATTGACCTTAAAGTTGACTTCAACCTTATGGTGGCCTCATCTCCAGTTGAGGACTGCCCCATGAATGTGTTCGACGCCCTGACCTTACCCAACGGTTCAACCATCAAGAACCGCATCGCCAAAGCCGCCATGGAAGAAAACATGGCGGACGCCGACCAGGCGCCCTCTGCAGAACTGATGCGTCTGTATCAGGCATGGGCCGACGGTGGTGCCGGGCTGATTATCACCGGCAACGTGATGGTTGACGGCCGCGCCATGACCGGGCCGGGCGGCGTGGTGCTGCAGGATGATCAGCAACTCGACAAGTTCAAGCGCTGGGCGCGGATCGGCCGTTCTGCCGGTGCGCAGTTCTGGTTGCAGATCAATCATCCGGGGCGCCAGATGCAGTCCAACCTCGGGCAGAAAACCTGGGCGCCGTCAGCGGTGCCGCTGGAGCTGGGCAAGCTGTCCAAGCGTTTCGCCACGCCCCACGCCATGACCACCACTGTAATCAAGGACGTCATCCAGCGTTTTGCGAATACCGCACGCCTGGGTGAACAGGCCGGCTTCACTGGTGTGGAAATCCACGCCGCTCATGGCTATCTGTTGAGCCAGTTTCTCTCGCCACTGACCAATCAAAGGACGGACGAGTGGGGCGGCTCTCTGCACAATCGTGCGCGGTTGTTGGTCGAGATCGTCAAGGCAGTCAGAGCCGTGGTTTCTGCAGAGTTTGCCGTAGGGGTCAAACTCAATTCCGCCGATTTCCAGCGCGGCGGATTCACCGCTGACGACGCGAAAAAGGTCGTTGAGCTGCTCAACGATCTGGGCGTGGATCTGGTGGAACTGTCCGGTGGCAGCTACGAAGTTCCGGCCATGCAAGGTGAGGCGCGCGATGGTCGAACCCTGGCTCGCGAGGCCTATTTCGTCGAATTTGCCCGGGACCTGCAGACCGTTGCCAAAATGCCAGTGATGGTCACCGGCGGCATCCGCCGTCGTCCGGTTGCCGAAAGCGTCGTGCACAGTGGTGTGGACATGGTCGGCATCGGTACCGCGTTGGCCATCGATCCGTACCTGCCGCGTGACTGGCTGCAGGGCAAGGACAACGCCCCGCAATTGCCGCCGATCACCTGGAAAAACAAGGCCATTGCGGCCTTGGCGAACATGGCGGTGGTGAAGTTTCAGCTGGGTAAACTCAGTCGGGCGAAAAAGCCTGATCCGGGTGTGTCACCGTTACGCGCGCTGATTTTGCAGCAGATCGCCATGGCGTTTCGCACCCGGCAATATCGGCGCTGGGTGGAAAAGCGTTCGGTGTGAGTCGCAAGGCATTTCAATCGTGACGTTGGCGGACGCTCTGACGAGAGCCCGCCAACCTCAGCCAGTCAATTCGGCATCAGCACCGTATCGACCACATGAATCACGCCATTGGATTGCATGACGTCCGCGATGGTAATGGCCGCCTTGCCGCCTTTGGCGTCCTGCACCCACAGCTTGCCGTCGTGCAATATCACGGTCAGCGATTCGCCCTGGACGGTTTTCAGCATCACTTTGCCGCCGTGCATTTTGGCGTCGTCCATCAACTGTTTAGCCGTGTGAGTGCCGGCGACGACGTGGTAAGTCAGGATCTTCGTCAGATCGGCCTTGTGTTCAGGCTTGACCAATGTATCGACCGTGCCGGCGGGCAGTTTTGCGAAGGCTTCGTTGGTGGGGGCGAAGACCGTGAACGGTCCCTTGCTGTTGAGCGTATCCACCAGCCCGGCGGCCTTGACCGCAGCGACCAGGGTCGTGTGATCCTTGGAGTTGACTGCATTCTCGACAATGGTCTTGGTCGGATACATGGCCGCGCCGCCAACCATCACGGTATCGGCGGCAAAGCTGGATCCGGCTCCGAGGCAGAGCAGGGTGAAGCAAGCGACAGCAAGGCGTTTGATGAGCATGTGCATGGTGCGTCTCCTTGGTTCTTCGACCCTTCGAATGAGGGTGTTGAATATACGGAGCAGGGAGTGAAACGGATGCAGCATGCAGCGAAAAACCTTTTGCGGTGCGCTGAAACGGATTACCGCTAATCACGCAGGGTGGCTTCACCTGTGCGCGGGTTGGTCAGGGTCACATTCTCCAGCGCTCTGATGCGCCAAGCCTCGTTCTGCCAGATCAGCACCGCGAGAATCAGCGTATCCACCACATGCGCTCCGGCCGGATGCGCAGCACCGGCCGACAAACGACTCCAGAAATGAATGATCGCCACCCCGTCAGCAACAGGGTCGATATCGATCAGTTCATTCTCAAGAGTGGAGTCACGATAGATTGTCTGGTGAATGGGCGCGTGCAGCGCAACGATCTGCTCGACGCCCCGAACGAAGTGGCCGAAACGATTGACGAACGTCGCTTGCGGATCGAACAGAGCTCCGAGTGCCGCCATGTCGTGAGCGTTCCAGACTGCCTGGAATGCGCCTGGAGCGTCTTCGGGTTTTTTTATCTGAGTCATGGCCGGGGCCTCGCAGATCGTTAGAATGCGCTTTTAAACATAAGAAGCTCAGTATGGATGTACAAGCGCTCGAAAGTAGCGACGTTTTATCGTTCACGTTGGATCAGGCACATCGCTGTTTCGAAATGGTCGTCAGCCTGAAGGACGGCTGCCGATGCAAACTGACGGCGTGGAATATCGATGGCGCAGAGTTGCCCATCAATCTCGGTGCTCTGCACATTCAAAATTCTCGCGTCCTCGGAGAGCTGGAAGGGATCAGCTTTGTTGAAAACGTTCTATCTCTCGAGGGCGATTTTGGCGATATGTCTATCGAGGCGGACACGGTTTTGGTCGAAAAGCTGATTTAGGCTTTGAGCGCAAAAGGAGGGATCGCCATCTCGATAGACGATTCCATTCAAATCTCTGTCAACGCTTGGCGCAATACATTCTGTCTGTAACCTGAGGTTCTGCCGGCGCGCTTGTTTCTAAACCTGACGCCAGCGCCTGATCAATCGTTTTTCCAAGGAGATCCCCATGACAACAGGGCAGTGTCTTTGCGCGGCAGTACGCTTTTCCCTCTCAGTGGAACCGCGCTTTTTCTATCGCTGCCACTGCTCATTGTGTCGCAAGCAAACCGGTGTCGGGTTCAACCTCGCCACTCTGGTCAACGCTCGGGACTTTCGCTGGGATGCAGGGCAGGACTTGATTAACAGTTGGGTCAAACCCAGCGGCTACAGAAACGACTTCTGCGCACAATGCGGCTCGACCGTGCCCAACCCGCTTCGCGAATCGCCTTACGTGTGGATTCCGCTCGGACTGCTCGATGAGGATCTGAGCATGGAATGCGTTGGCGATTTCTGTGTGGACGATGCCATGTCATGGGATACGCAGCGTTCAACGCGGAGTTATCACGGGGCGGTGGAGTCACTGGCGTTTCTTCTGCAAAAACTCCGGCTCAATCCTGATTGATCCGAAGCTCGCGCTGCAATTACTTCCTTAGATACGCAAACATGTGCTGCACATAATCCGCCTTGCCCAGCGGCACACCAATGTGGCGCAGGATGTTGTAGGCACAGCACACTTTGCGCAGGAGCCTCCCCACGGCATTTGCCGTAGGTTCAATGATTGGCAGCGTCGCACAACTGTTGAAGCTCAAGTTGCCTGGCAGCACTCGCTTCGAGGGCCGCACGCTCTACATCCAGATACCGATGGATGCTTTGGAGGTTGGCAATTTTCTGTTTGATTTCGGCCATCTTCTTTTCAATCAGCTTCGCGCCGTCAGCACAGTCGATCAGCTTGTTGCGCTGCGCATCCAGAATCTCGCCTATTTCCCCCAAGGAAAATCCCATGCTTTGCGCGCGCTGGATAAAGTCCAGATCCTGCAGGGTTTGCTCGGTGTAGACACGATAATTGTTGGTTTGCCGCAGCGGTGAGATCAGGCCGATCTGCTCGTAGTAACGCAACGTATGACGGCTGGCGCCGCTGCGAGCCTCGAGTTCGCCGATTTTCATGAAAACACCGCTTGACTGTAGAGTTGGGTCGATACTTTACGCTTGATTTCTCACCTTCAACAAGGAGCAGGGACATGAGCGTGGAGTGCTTTGTCACGGGGGGAACCGGCTTCATCGGTCAACATTTGCTGGCGAGCCTGAGTGCAAAAGGTCACACCCTTCGGGTATTGATGCGTCGCCCGGAGCGGCTGGCTGCGTTGCGCGAGCAAGTTGATAATTTGGGCGGGTGCGCGGCACGGGTATTTGCCGTAGCTGGCGATCTGGAACAGGACAATCTCGGGTTGAGTCTGGCGGATCAGGAAGTGCTGAGGCGCGCCAGTGTCATTTTCCACCTGGGCGCCCACTTCGCATGGGGGCTTTCGATGGAGCAGTCTCGTGCGGTGAATGTGGAGGGAGCAAAGCGCGTGGCGCTGTTGGCGGCTGAGCAAAAAAGCCGTTTAGTGATGATCGGCGGCTACATGCTGAACAATCATGAACATCTGCAACGCATCGGCATTGATCCTCGTCAGCCGGAGTTGACGAACTGGCCCGCCGTCTACCGGCGTGTCGGTGGTTACGAGGCAAGCAAGCTCGAGGCGCATTTTGCGACCCTGCAGGTCATGTCCGCCAAGGGTGGTGAGATGACCGTTGTTCACCCTGCGACGGTCTGTGGCCACAGCCGCACCGGGCATATCGTTGACGGCCAGCCTTTGGTGGCGCTGATACGCAACCTGGTGCAGGGCAAGATGACTGCAGTGCCCGGTACCGCCGAGCACTGGCTGCCACTGGTCACCGTGGATTATCTGGTCGAACTGGTGGCCGTTTGTGCTTTTGATCCTGCCATGGTGGGCGAGGAACTGCTGGCGCTGGATGATCAGACGCCAAACTTGCAAGAACTCCTGGCACAGGTGGCTGAACCTTTGGGCTTGAAGTCCCCCAAGCATCACATTTCACTCCGACTGCTGAAGTGGCTACTGAGTATTCCCCCCGTCGCGTGGTTTTTGAATACAAAACCCGAAGCCTTGGACTTTATCCAGACCACTCGTTTCAACACCGCGGCGGTCGAGCAGTTTGCCAACAGGCATGGAATAGCCAAACCGGATATACGTCAGGCTTTGCAGCACACGGCAACGTTCGTCAACGCGTATTGCATAGCCAAGGGCCAGGCACTCTGACTTCTCCCTTGGGCGGCGCCGTCGATACAGGGCGGCATGCTATCGAACGATATTCAGCGACAAGGATCGTCACCGCGCAGCCTCGGATGCGCGGCAGGATCTTGGTTCGCTACTCACGGAACTGTCGCTAGACCAACGTCGTTTTTACAACGCAAACGTAGTCCCGCGAGTATTCACAAACAACGAGTAGATCGAGTGGCTGCTCGCCATGAACAGTCGATTGCCTTCGCGCCCGCCGAAGCACAGGTTCGGGCAGCGCTCTGGCAATGAAATGTGCCCGATGGCCTTGCCCTGCAAATTGAAAACGCGCACGCCGTCGAGTTTTTCCAGGTCGGCCTTGGGATCACCATTACCGCCCCAGCCGCACCACAGGTTGCCCGCTTCGTCGCACTTGATGCCGTCAATCGCGGCGTAGTCCAAGCCTTCGATGTGCTTGCGGCGTTCACCCAGGGTTCCGTCGTCTTTCACCGCAATTGCCCAGATCAGGCGATTGGGCTTGGCGCGACCTTCGACGACATACAGGGTCTTTTCATCGGGAGAAAAGCACAGGCCGTTGGGGCCGTTGAGGTCGTCGATTACCTGAGTGACTTTTTGGCTCTCGCCGTCGATGCGGTAAACGGCGTGGGGTTGGGTCGGGGTGACTTTGTGGCCTTCGTAGTTATTGCCGGTCTGGAATGGCGGGTCGGTGAACCAGATCGAGCCATCACTTTTGCAGACAATGTCGTTGGGCGAGTTGAAGGGCTTGCCGTCGAAACTGTCGGCCAGCACGGTGATCGTGCCATTGTGTTCGGTGCGCGTGATGCGGCGGCCTTCGCCAGTGGTGGTGGAGCCTTCGCAAACGATCAGACGCCCTTGGCGATCCCGGCACATGCCGTTGGAGAAGTTTGAGTGTTCGCGGTACACGGTGAAAGAGTCGGTGATTTCGTCCCAGCGCATGATGCGATTATTGGGGATGTCGCTGACCAACAGATAGCGGCCATCACCGACCCACACCGGTCCTTCGGCCCAGCGCATGCCGGTGGCGAGCTTTTCAACACTGGCGTTGAAAACGCGTAGCTCAAGGAAGCTGTCGTCGAGGATATGAATCAGTGGATCAGGGTAGCGTTGACTCAAGGGTTCGGCGGCATCGGAGAAGCGGGGCAGTGCGGCGCTGCCGACAGTGGCGAGCGTGGCGGAAACAGCGAGCGACTTTTTCAGGAAACTGCGGCGAGTATTGCCTTTCGCTTGATCAAGGCTTTCAGGCTTGGCGGACAGGAATGAGTCCATGTAGCGATCTCCGTGGTTTTATTTTTGTTGAGGAGACGTATTAATACCCTGTGATAGGACATCGTACAAGCTGACATGCCGTCGCCAGCGCTGCATTTTATCGCGGGTGAATCACTCAAACCGGTGACTGGAATCGATCCGGCCGACACGGCGCTAACGCGGTCGCAAAGCCTCCCCCGACGATCTCCTCGGCCACCAGTCGTCCTACGACTGCCGCCAGTGTCACGCCCGGATGCATGACGCAAACATAGGCACCGCTGAGGTTCGGCAGATAGCCAATGACTGGAATGCCATCGACAGGCATTGGCCTGAGGCCGATGCACGCCAGTTCCGGCTCTATAGATAGCACCCCGTGCAGTTCGTGCTGGATGACTTTCGCCGTTCTCTGTGCGATGGCTTGCGCGCTGTTTAGCGGCGCCTCATCCACATAGTCTTCTGCAGCGAGCAACGTACCGTCAGTGTCTTGCCTGATTTCCGTTTCGGGGCTGGAGATGATCGTGTTCACTTGTTGGGGTTGGGTTTTGTAACGGATGAATATTGCGGGTGAGGCGTCGATGGGCAGGGTGACGTTCAGTCGATCCACCAACAGCGGGGTGGCGGTTCCGGCTGCCAGTACGACAACGTCGGCATCGTGCTTGCCCGTCGCAGTGATCACGCCGCTGACGATACCGTCCAGAATCTGCAAACCGAGCACTGGCGTATGGGTAAGCAGAGTCGCTCCTTGCGCCTGCGCACCTGCAATCAAGGCCCGCGTTGCCTGCACGGCATCCAGCGCGCCTTCTTCGGCGGCAAAGAACGCCCGTTCTGGAGGATGTTTGAGGTTGGGTTCAAGCTCGAGAATCTGCGCGCTATATATAGAAGGCGCTTGAAACCGGCCGTCGCCGTAAGACAGCGCACCGGTCCAGCGCACCTTCAGCCCCGGCAGCTCGGATTCGAGTCGGCGGTATTCTGCGATGGCCGCTGCGCGCAACGGCGCAATGGAATCCGGTCCGCCGTGCGAAGTGTTGATCCAGGCGAAGGAGCGGCCCGTCACACCGGACGCAATCTCACCGGCCTCGACCATTATGACGTGTGCACCTTTCGCGGCGAGATGATACGCAACTGACGCGCCGACGATTCCCGCGCCGATGACGATGATTCGTTTACTCATATCAACCTCCGTTGTCGAGGCGCTGACGTTACTACATCGCCGTCCTTTGACGCAGGCTTGCCTGGCCCGGTGATATCAGGGAAGCTGCGCCGAATCCGGTTACGGGTCAGTTGTTGAATTGTTCAGGGAAGCGTTGATGGCACTCAGGGTGTTGGTGGTTGGCGGGTATGGAAACTTTGGCAGTATCGTTTGTCGGCATCTGATCGACATGCCGGGCATCGAACTGGCTATCTCGGGGCGCGATCCGCAGAAGCTGGGGCGCAAGGTCGCTGAATTGGGGGCGAGCTGCGAAAGCTGGTGTGGTGATGCGATGGGCGCCGATTTCCCCGCTGCTCTGCGCGCAATGAATATTCAACTGTTGATTCACACGGGCGGCCCGTTCCAGGGGCAATCCTATGCGGTGGCCGAAAGCTGCATCGAGGCGGGCGTCAACTATTGCGATCTGGCGGACTGCCGGACGTTCGTCAATGGCATCGGCGTACTCGATGCACGGGCGAGAGAGGCCGGTGTCGTCATCCTCAGTGGTTGCAGTTCGGTGCCGACGCTGTCGTCGGCGATCATCGATGAGCAGCGCCATCACTTCAAACGCATCGACTCGATCGAGCACGGCATTTCCTCGTCAGCGAAAATGCCGGGGTTGTCGACAATCGAGGGCGTGCTGGCGTATGCGGGCAAACCGATCCGCCAACTGCGCAATGGTCAAGTGCATGAGGTGATGGGCTGGGAAGACCTGACCCTGCGCAAGCTGCAGAACCTGGGCACTCGTGCGCTGGCCAATGTTGATGTGCCGGACATGGACATCTTTGCCAGCCGGTTTGGTGCGCACACGTTGAGTTTCAAGGCAGGCGCTGGCCTCAAGCTCGGCGGCGTGGCCAATTATCTGTTTGCACTGGGGATGAGGAAAGGGCTGGTGCGTGACCACAGGGTGTGGGCGGCCCGGTTGCATCGCTGGGGGACATGGTTTGAGCGTTTCGGTGATGGCAAAAGTGCAATGTATATAGATGTGCGAGGTGTCGGTTTGAACGACCAGCCGTTGTCGATGATGGCGCAACTGACCGCGCTGAATGACAAGGGGCCGGAGATCCCTAGTTGTGCTGCCGTCGCTCTGGCCGCGAAAATCGCTCGAGGTTACTTGCCCGAACCGGGGGCTCGTCCATGTGTTGGTGAGATCAGCGTCGACGAATACATGGCAGCGATCAACGATCCGCAGAATCTTGGCCTGTCCGTGATGTTCTCTGACGGGATGCGTTGAGCATGCTTTATCTGAGCGTGAAGTACGTGCATGTCATCGCTGCGATGTTCCTCTTCGGCTTCGGCATGGGTTCCTATCTGTACCTGATCGCCGCCAGTCGCACGGCCAATCCGCAAGTGATTGCACATGTGGCGAAGATGGTCGTGCGCTATGACGCCTGGATCACCACGCCGGCGGGCTTCATCCAGATCGCGACGGGTTATTGGCTGACAAGGCTTTCCGGGTTGCCCTTGACCACGGAATGGGTGCTGATGTCGCTGATACTGTTCTTTATAGTGGGCTCGCTTTGGTTGCCGGTGCTGTTGCTACAGAAACGTTTGCTGGGGATGGCGGCGGACGCGGTGCAATGTGGCGCAAGGCTTGATGCTGATTACCGGGCTGTTTATCGGCAGTGGTTCTGGATGGGCGTTTGCGGGTTTCTGGGAATGTTCGTGATTGTCTTGATGATGGTGACGAAGATGACGCCGGGGCAGTGGCTGCAGTTGATGTAGCTGAGCATTCACATTGGCGACTTGAGAAAGCGTCGTTCGTGATCGGGGTCGGGTAACAGGCAGGTGTCGTACTTGCCGAAGATCCGATAACGATTCAGTGCGACGCGGTCGTAGGCCCAATCTCTAAGTGCTCGTGGGAAAACTCGCAGAAGCCTGACCGGCGACCAACGAGCCGGCAGTTGTGCAATCACTTCGAAGAACGCATCGGAGCGCACCCAGTAATGCTGGTCGCGGATCACCGCCATAGTGTCGAATTCGTCCACCGGGAGACCGGCCCATGCCAGCAAGGCCTGACCTTCTGGCGATTGCACTGCCGCCAGGCGCACTCGCTGCTTGTTGTCATGACGAATCAGAAAACGCGCCCAGCCGTTGCATAGCTTGCAGACGCCGTCGAACAGCACCACGGTCTCGCCTGGATTGAGCAAGGGGGCGGGGGTAGGGCGGATTCGGGAGCCGGGCATGGGGGGAAGATCCAGGAAGTTGGGCTGTCATTGTGAGGCATCATCCGAAGGCGGTGTCTTAGGTGATGGACTATATGCTGCGCATCCGCTGACGTTGCGTCTATATATAAGCAGGCTTTTTCGGTGCATTGATAGAAAACTGAAATTAACGGTTGACGGCAGATTCAGGAGGTCTATAATTCGCCCCACTTCCGGCGCAGTCGAAACGGAAAACTCCTTGAGATTCAATGAGTTAAGCAGTTTTCGACAGCG